>NZ_JBFAAF010000071.1:0-37128 GCF_040639595.1 Micromonospora sp. NPDC023814 | reverse complement strand
CTCTGCCCAACGTCATCCCAGCAAACTAGCAGAAATAGATGCAAAACGATGGCCGCCACGCTGATGGCAGCCATCGTTTAACACCAGTCACCTAGCCCCGGTCCGGATGTCCCCTCGGCGGCCCCCCGGCCCCCTCGGAGCGCTGCAGGTGGGTGCAGTGCGCAACGGTGGCGTCGTCAGGGACCCGAGCACCGGGGGCTCCGGAGGTGCGGGCTTCGGCCTGCCGGACGCGGCGGATGATCTCGGCCGGCCCGTACGCGCCGAGCAGGCCCAGTACGCCGGGCCAGTCGGTCCGGCCGTACGGGCTGACGATGCGGCTGGCGCCATTGCTGAGCAGCGCGACGCTGCCCAGGTCACGAAGCGGCCGGCTGCCGGTCACCGCCTCCTCCGCCGCGTGCGGATCGTCCTTGGCGATCCAGTAGCCGCCCGGCTGGTTCCGGCGAGCGCGCAGTGCCTCGACGCAGGAGTCCCGGATGCGGTCGTACTCCGGTGTCCCCCTGGGAACGCCGTCCAGGGGCGCCGAGCAGGTGCGCCTGGCGTTGGCCTCACGCTCGTCGGTGATGACCTGCGGGCCACCGCGGAGCTGGTCGAGGACGAGGAAGGAGTCCGCGAGCAGGAGGTAGTCCAGGCGGTCCCGGTGGGCGCGGACGATCACCACGGTCGCCTGCGGGCTGCTGGGGTTCGTGATGTCGCAGGTGCCGCGGTGGTCGGCGGCTATCTCGTCGATCGCGGTGGCGAGGATCGCCGCGAGGTCTCGCCCGTCGGCACGCGACAGCAGGCCGAGCAGCGCACCGCCGAGACGGTGCGTGTACCAGGCGACACCGTGGGAACAGATCGGCCCGGTTCCCGGGATACCGGCGCCGTCCAGCAGCACGGCAACGCCGGGAACGGCGCCGACGAAGTCCTCGTTCGGCTGGCCGGCCCTGCCGGCGCTGGTCGCCATGCTGACGCGCACTCATGGCCTCCCAGTCAGGTGGCCGGCACCGCGAGCAGGTCGAGGACCTGGGCGGGTCGGTGGGCCACCGCCGGGACGTCCGCCGCAGCCGGGGAGGTGTCGCACCAGCGGGCGTGCACCGCCAGTGCTCCCGCCGCCTCCGCGCACGCGAGGTCCACCGCGGCGTCGCCGACGTACGCGGTCTCGGCGACGTCGACGCCCAGGCGGCGGCAGGCCAGCAACAGCCCGTCCGGCGCGGGCTTCGGCGCGGGGACCTCGTCACCACAGACCACGACCGGGAACAGCCGGTCGAGCCCCGTGCGGGCCAGCACGAGGGTCGTGCTCCGTCGTGGGGCGGCGGTGAAGATGCCGAGCCGGCAGCCGGCCCGGTCGAGGTCGCCGGCCAGGTCGAGCACGCCGGGGAACGGTCGTACGTCCGCGACCACCGCCTCGAAATGGCGGTGGAAGCACTCGAGGTCGGGGGCGGTGACGGGCCGTCGCAGGAAATGGGCCAGCACCACCGGCGTGGCTCCGATGTGCCAGGTGGAGACGACCGTGGCCGGCGAGACGTCCGGCCCGCCGAGGGCGCGGATCGTGTCGACGTACACGGTGGGAGCGATCGTCATCGTGTCGACCAGGGTGCCGTCGAGGTCGAACACGACCGCGGCCGGGCCGACGCGGGGCGGCCGGTTCACGTACGGTTCCGGCGGGTGCGGTTCACCGGCCGCCGCTCAGCCGTCCGTGGACCCGGGGCCGCCATCCCGACCCTGTCCCGCCCGACCCCGCGGTCACCGCTACCGACGCGCACGCGCACCACCACGCCCGCACCGTACGCGGCCAGCCGCCTCCCGTCGAGAACCAATCCCTGCCTCGTGGCCGGGGCGTCGGCGGTGAGGTGCCTGTCAGCGACGGGAGAGCAGGGAGGTGACCCGCATCCGTTCGCTGTGGATCCACACGTCGGAGTACTCGATCGGCCGGCCGTCGTCGAGGTAGGTGATCTGCTCCAGGTACAGCAGCGGGAAGTGCTCCGGCACCTCCAGCGCCGCCGCGATCCGTCCGGTGGCGGCAGTCGCGCTGAAGGTACGCCGACCGGTGCTGATCTTCAGCCCGTACTCGTTCTCCAGCAGGCCGAACAGGGAGCGGTCGGCCAGGTCGGCCAGGTCCAGGCCGGGAGCCAGGTCGACGCGTACGTAGTTGACCAGCCAGGCCACCGGGCCGGTGGAGGTGGAACGGAGCCGCTCCAGGCGGAGCACCGACTGGCCGGGGCGCAGGTCGAGCAGGGCGGCCACCGGTGACGGCGCGGCCATGACCTGGTGGGTGACCACCTGGGTGGTCATCGAGATCCCCTGCCGGGCGAAGTCCTCGGACAGGGTGGTCAGCTTCTGCGCGATCGAGGGCTCGATGGCGGTGGAGGTGACGAAGGTGCCACGCCCCCGGACCTGCACCAGCAGGCCGTCCCGGATCAGAGTGGACAGGGCCCGCCGCAGGGTGCCCCGGGAGATGCCGAGTTCGGTCGCCAGTTCCGGTTCGCTGCGCAGTCGGTAGTGCGGTGGCCACTCGGCGGACAGGATCCGGGCCCGGATCTGTTCCGACACCTGCGCGTGCAGGGGCACCGGCGCGTCACGGTCGAGGTGCTCGGACGCTCCGGACGGGCGCAACTGGTCGGACATGTCACCTTCCATGAGACTCCGCCGCCCCTCGACCCCGGCCGCACCTGGCGCCGTGGTCGAGGGGCGCCGGACCGTCAGTAGCTCGTGGTCTCTTCGTTGGTCGTGTCGGTGACGATAGCGACCCCGGCGCTGGTGCCGAGCAGCACCGCCCCGGCCCGCAGCAGGGACACGGCCTGATCGAAGGACTTGATCGCGCCGGAGGCCTTGACCTTCACGCCCTCCGGCGCGCGGGCCACCAGGTAGGCGACGCTCTCCGGGTTCGCCACCTCGATCGCGCCGCTGCTGGCGTTCTTCAGGATAGCCGCACCGGCCTCGATGGACAGTTCGACGGCCGCCTCCCGCTCGTCCGGGGTGAGCAGCGGCAGTTCGAGCATCACCTTGATCGGTACGCCGGACGCCCGGACCACACCGGCGATGTCCTCGCGGAACGCGTCGTACCGCCCGCTCTTGAGCCAGCCGAGCTGAACCCCGATGTCGATCTGGGTCGCGCCGGCCCGGACCAGGCTCTCGGCCTCGGCGGCCTTGCCGGCGCTCGTGGTCACCCCGACGGTGGGGAAGTCCAGCGCCGAGGCGACCTCGACGCCGGTGCCGCGCAGGACCTCGGCGACCTCGGGGACCCAGGAGCCCGGCACCATCGCCGCGTTGAAGCCGTATCGGACGGCCTCCTCGGCGTGGGCCACGATCCGGTCCCGGGTCACCCCGGATTCGATCAGGGTGTGCTGGATGTAGGGGGCCAGCGCCGCGGCGGTGAGGTCGGCGTCGGTCAGGGTGGCAGTGCTCACGTTGTTCTCCAATGTCGGGTACGTCATGGGGCGGCGACGCCGCTACATCCGGTCCTGGTAGTAGTCGGGCACGATGACTCCGGGCTCGTCGAACCAGCGCGGGACGTCCACGCCGCAGATCAGCCCGACGTTGCCCCACGGGTTGAACGCCCCGGTCCGGACGATCGCCTTGGCCTGGTGGGCCAGTTCGCCGAGCATCTCGGCGTGCGGCCGGGTGGTCGTCGGTACGCCGGGGAAGCGCTGCCCCAGCCACTGGGCGAGGGGCTTGTTGTGGGTGGTGACGTCCTCGGCGACCACGACGCCCTCGACGATGATCTCGTCGGCGACGAGGTCGAGCACCGTGGTGAGCTTCGGCAGGTCCTCGGTGACGGCCAGGTCGATGCGGTGAGCGGTGCGCGGGATCGGAAAACCGGCGTCGACCACGAGCAGCAGATCGGTGTGGCCCAGGGTCGCCAGCACCCCGGACAGTTCGGCGTTGAGCACGCCCCTGCGTTTCATGCCTTCTCCTTCATGGTGTGCGCGCCGGTGGCCAGGGCCATCACCGACTCCTCGGTGGCCTCCGCCGCGGGAATGACGCCGACCAGGGCGCCGGCGGCCATGACGGCGATCCGGTCGCTGACGGTCAGCAGTTCGGGCAGGTCCGACGAGGAGACGACGAGCGCCACCCCCTCGTCGGCCAGGTTGCGGAACAGCCGGTAGATCTCCGCCTTGGCGCCGACGTCGACGCCTCTGGTGGGCTCGTCCAGCAGCATCAGCCGGGGCTCGATGGACAGCCACCGGGCCAGCAGCGCCTTCTGCTGGTTGCCGCCGGAGAGCTGCGTGATGCCCTGGGCGGTCGTCGACGTCTTCACCCGCAGCTCCCGCGCGCGGGTGTCCGCGTCACGACGCAGGGCCCGCCGCTGCAGCAGGCCGAAGCGCTGCCGACGGCCCAGGGTCAGGATGTTGACGTTGTCGGCGACGCTCATCGTCGGCAGGATCCCCTGCTGCCGGCGTTCGCCCGGCAGGTACGCCACCCGGGCGGCGATGGCGTCCCGCGGCGACCTCGCGGTGAACGTCTCCCCGTCCAGTGACAGCTCGCCGCCGGTCACGGGGTCGGCGCCGAAGATGCCACGCAACAGCTCGATCCGGCCGCTGTCGGGCAGGCCGGCCACGCCGACCACCTCGCCCGGGGCGACGTCCAGGTCGACCCCGGTGAAACCGGCGCCGGAGACGCCGCGCAGCCGTAGGCGCGGGGTGGCCGTGGCGGCGGGCGCAGGGCTGTCGTGCCGGCTGAACTCGGCGGCGAGTTCCCGGCCGACCATCGCGGCGACCACCTGGTCGGGGGTGACCTCCGCGGTGGGCCAGTGCCCGACGTGCCGACCGTCGCGCAGCACGTGGATGTGCTGGGAGAGGGCGAACACCTCGGGCATCCGGTGCGAGACGTAGAGCATGGTCACCCCGTCGGCCCGCAGCGACCGGATCACCTCGAACAGTCGTTCCGACTCGGCGGGGGAGAGGATCGACGTCGGCTCGTCGAGGATCACCATTCGCGCCTCGCGCGCCAGGGACCGGGCGATGACCACCAACTGCTGGGAGGCGGCGTCCAGCTGGCGGATGCTGCGCCGGGGGTCGACCCGCAGGCCGAGCCGGTCCAGCAGTTCCGCCGCCCGCTCGTCCATCCGGCGGCGGTGCGGGAAGGGACGGGATCCCGGTTCGACGCCGAGCAGGATGTTCTCGGCGACGGTCCGGTCCTGGGCGAGGGCGAGCTCCTGGGGCACCAGGGCGACCCGGTGCCGGCTGAGCAGCGTGGCCGGGTCGTACCGGTGGACCTCCTCACCGTCCACCCGCACCGTGCCGGTGGTGGGGGTGTCCAGCCCGGCCAGGATCTTCATGAGGGTCGACTTGCCGGCACCGTTCTCACCCATCACGGCGGTGAGGCTGCCGGCGGGGACGCTGAGGCTCACGTCCTGCAGGGCGCGGACGGCTCCGAAGTGCTTCGACAGACCCGTCACCTCGACGGCGGCCGTCGTCGGGGCGGCGATCGTGGCCGGGCTGGTCATCGGCTCAGCCCTCCACCGGCACGGTGGCCACGGTGTCGCGGGTGACCACGAGCGCCCCCGTGTCCACGTCCTTGATCTCGGTGCCGTTCTTCAGGAAGTCGGCGAGCAGCTTGACCGCCTGGTAGCCCTGCTCGGCGGGGCCCTGGCTGATGGTCAGGTCGACGACGCCGCCCTTGAGGTACTCGACGGTCTGCGGCTGCACGTCGAAACCGACCGCGTGGATCTTGCCCGCCTTGCCCGACTGCTGGAGCCACTTGGCGCCGGCGGTGAAACTGCAGCAGTCGAGGGAGACGAGGGCGATCGCGTCGCTCTGCGCGGCCATCGTGGACTCGATGGTGTTGTAGGCCGCGCTGGGCTCGTTGCCGGTGTTCACCGGACCGACGATCTGCACGCCGGAGTCCTTCAGCCCCTCCTGGAACCCGGAGAAGCGGTCGTTGGACCAGCCGGCGCCGGAGTCGACGGAGACCACGACGACCTTGCCGGTCTTGCCCTTGAGCACGCCGAGCAGTTCCTTGGCCAGGGAGCGGCCGGAGGCCACGAGGTCCTGGCCGACGAAGCCCATCTGCTTGGACTCGGGGTTGTTGGTGTTGAACGAGATGATCGGGATGCCGGCGTCGTACGCCTGGGCGATGATCGGCTTGAGGGCGTCGTTGCTGGCCGAGGAGACGGCCAGGCCGTGGATCTGCTTCTGGTTGATCAGGGTCTGCAGCTCGCTGACCTGGTCGGCGGGATTGCCGCCCGACGGGCCGATCATCTGCGCGTCGACGCCGAGTTCCTTGGCGCCGCGCTCCATGCCCTGGCGGATCGGGACGGCGAAGGCGAGCGACGGGTCGTGGTAGCTCAGCTTGATCTTGAGCGGCTCGCCCTTCTCGACGGCTTCCTTGATGTAGTCGGCGAGCTTGAAGCCGCCGCTCCCGGCGGAGGCGGTGCTGGCCGGGGTGATCGCGCCGCAGGCAGCGTTCGCCACCAGCGCCAGGCCGAGGGTCGCGGCGACCGCGATCCGACGCCCGAGGGAGAGCTTCATCAGGGTGACTCCTTGCGGTGTGGGGGACGGGGGAGTGCGGGGTGGGTGCCGGCGAAGGTCACCGACGTCCGGAGCGTCTGCGCAGCCAGGTGTCGGCGGCCACGGCGAGGATGATCACCGTGCCGGTCGCCACCGTCTGCCAGAAGGAGGAGATGCCGCGGAGGTTGAGGATGTTCTGCAGTACGCCGATGAACGCGACGCCGATGACGGTGCCGAGCATGGTGCCGGACCCGCCGAACAGGGCCGCGCCACCGATGATCACCGCGGAGATGGCGGTGAGCTCCATCCCGGCGCCGGTGACGCCCTGCACGTAGGAGAGGAAGGACAGGCCGAGTACGCCGGCCAGACCGGCGAGGGTGCCGGAGAGCATGAAGGCGGTGACCCGCACCCGACCGGTCTTGATGCCGCACAGCCGAGCGGCCTCGGCGCTGCCACCGACCGCGTAGGTGTTGAAGCCGTAGCGGGACCGGGAGAGGACGATCGTGCCGAGGACGGCGACGAGGGCGAAGATGACGAGCTGCATCGGCAGGACGCCGAAGAGCTTGCCCTGACCGAGCAGGTTGAACTCGGCGACCTCGGGGTCGTTGGCGGACAGGGAGATCGGCGACCCGCCGCTGAGCAGCAGCGTCACCCCTCGGAAGACACTGAGGGTGCCGAGCGTGACGATGAAGGACGGGATGCCGAACCCCACGGTCAGCAGGCCGTTGAGCAGGCCGGCGACCGTGCCGGCGGCGATCCCGGCGACGGCGGCCAGCGGCCAGGCGACGTCCGAGGTCATGAGCAAACCGCAGACCACGGCACCGAGGCCGTAGATGGAGCCGACGGACAGATCGATCTCGGCGTTGATGATGACGAAGGTGACGCCGATCGCCATGATGCCGATCTGCGCGATCTGTTGGCCGACGGTGAGGAAGTTGCTGGTTCCTACGAAGCCCGGAGCGACCAGGGTGCCCAGCGCGAAGAGCACGACCAGGGCGAGGAGGGTGCTCGACTCCCGGGCGTGCAGGAATCGTTGGAAGGGTGAGGGGTTACGGGAAGCGGCGACCGCCGTCTTCACGGGAGGCGCCGCCTGAGCGGTCATCTGGGCCATCTCTCATCTCCTCAACAGGGCCGCGACATCGTCCGGGCGGGGCAGGGCGGGAATGACCTCGGCGATGCCGACGGTGTGGGCGCCGGCCGCGGCGGCGAACCGGACCGCCTCGGTGAGGTCGTCGCCCCGGACCAGGGCGACCGCGAGCGCACCGGTGAAGGCGTCGCCTGCGCCGGTGGTGTCGACCACGCGGGGCACGGTGACGGGCGCGACCCGGGACCGCTGCCCGTCGGAGTCCACCAGGGCGCCCTCGGCGCCGAGGGTGAGCACGAGGGTCCCGGCGTAGCGGGTCCGGAGCAGGTCCACCAGCTCGTCGCCGTTGGCCGGGTCGTCCGGGTCGCGGCCGGTGAGCACCCGCGCCTCGCTGGCGTTGGGGGTGAGCACGTCGATCCACTCCCACGCCTCGTCGGGCAGGGCCACGGCCGGGGCGGGGTTGAGCAGGGTGCGGACTCCGCGTTCGTGGGCGGTACGCAGGGCCGCGACCGCGACCGGCAGGGGAATCTCCAGGCTGACCACGACCAGGTCCGCCGCGGCGATCCGGTCGGCGAACCCGTCGACGTCGGCGAGGGTCAGCTCGTCCAGGGCTCCGGGCGCGATCGCGATCCGGTTCTCGCCCTCCTCGTCGACGAGGATGATGCCGACCATGGTGGCGGCGTCGGCGGTGCGGACACCGCTCGCGTCGATTCCTTCCTCGGCCCAGAGTTGGCGCGCGGCGGCGCCGAACTGGTCCGGCCCGACGGCGGTCAGGAAGCTGACCTCCGCACCCAGGCGGGCCGCGGCCACCGCCTGGTTAGAGCCCTTGCCCCCGTGCCCCGAGGCGAACCTGCCGCCCGAGAGGGTCTCACCCGCCACGGGCATCCGGGGCACCTGCATGGTGAGCCCGGCGCCGTAGCTGCCGACCACTGCAATCTTCATCCTGGCCTCTTGTTCATGGACAACCATGTACAACTTGGCGGCGACCATACGGGCGGCTCGACAGAGGTGTCAATAGCTCCGGGGCGTTCCCCCGAAACAATCCGGAAACGGGTCGCAGGCGGACGGCACCGGGGCCGCGACCAGGCCAGCGGGTACGGGGCCGGCGCGGTGAACCACCGGCAGCGGCGGTCGCGGCGCGCCTCCGGCGCCGCCCCGGGCCTCGGCGCGAAGGCCGCCGAACTGGTGGAACGGTCCCTCCCGGACACTCTGGGACGGGCTCCGTCGCCGCGTGCGCCGACGCGCGTGGCGGGAGGTGCCGCCCTCACCCGAGGGTGAGGGCGGCAGAAGGCGCTGGAGTCCAGCCCGTCGAGCAGCAGCAGGTGATTGAGCTCGTCGTCGAAGAATGTCGCCGGAACCGGGGCCGCGGACCCGGGTCGTTGCGACACGTGCCGATTGGCCAGAGATGTCGCGGGCGGCTCTGGTCAGCAAAAATCCACTTGACTCATGTATAGCGATCGATGCCTCTGGTGCGGTACTGCTGTTCCTTGACAACAGAAACACCTGGCAAACGGAGGCGTGCCATGCTGACAACTCGTCGTGCCCTTACGGCGGCCGGCGCAGCGCTGCTGCTGGTGGCGGCTGTGCTGATCGTCGTGGTGGGATACCACCGCACCGCCGAAGCCGAGCGGACGACGCTGGCGGCAGCGGCGGCCGGCCCGGCCGCGTCGGCGCTGTCGGACGAGCGCCTCCGTGAGGTCCTGCTGCCCAAGGCCGACCACCCCGCGGGTACCGAGCTGGTGGAGATGTCGTTGGCCGACGCGGGTAAGTTGTTCGAGCCCGACCCCGACGTCACCGTCTCGCCGGTGGCCTGCCTGGGCTCCCTGCAACTGGCGATCGGCGAGCAGAGTCGGGCCGCCGGCGGCTGGATCCAGGTCGGCAGCCGGCGCGACGCCGACAAGGGCGCCACGGGCAGGTTCACCGCGACCGTCGAGGAACTGCCCGAGGGGCTGGATCTCGCCCGGCTCCGCGAGGCCGCGGGCACCTGCACGTCCGGCAGCATGACCTGGCGGTCGCTGAAGGTCGGCGCCCGGATCACCCTGGCCGAGGTGCCCGTGCCGGCGCTGGACGGAGCCGCGACGTACGGGCTGCAGTCGACCATCACGTTCACCGGCCTGACGCAGCAGCAGTTCGCCCAGCTTGTCGCGGACAGTTGCTCGATCGAGGCGGCGTCGGCCGTCGTGGCGGTCGGCTGGACCTGTGACGAGGGCGCGGAAACCGTCACGGCGGTCAACCAGCCCGCCGGGGACTTCACCGTGCGGCAGTACCAGCTCTACGTGGCCCGCGGAAGCCACTACCTGGAGATCTGCGAACCGGACCTGGCCACGGCGATCTCGATGTCGGAGACGCTGTACGGCCGGTTGCGCTCGGTCGTCGAGTGACGTGGGCCCGGTGACCTGGCTCGACCTCCCGCGCCGCGGGGCGGCCCGGCCGGGTCACCGGCGCCCCGCCGGACCGCGGCCCCTCGCGGACACCGTGTCAGCCTGCCTCGGTGCCGGCCGGGGGCGCGCTGGACTACCTGGGTGCGTAGTCCGGCGGCTCGTCCCCGGTCGGCGACAAGGCCGCGACGTTCGCCTCGCCGGCCGTCGGCCGGGTCGAGGCCGGGGTTGACCGGGCCGCTGCGCAGAAGGGCGTCGAGCAGGTCCAGGACGGTCATGGCTGGTCAGCCAGTCGGAGTACGGCGTTGGCGAGGACGTCGGTGCCGTTGCCGCAGGCTGTGGGGTTGGAGTACTCGCGGGGCGTATGGCTGATGCCGCCGTTCTCGCCGGCCACGAACACCATGGCGGTGGGGCAGATCGCGGAGATCTCCTGGGCGTCGTGGCCGGCGCCGGACATGGTGCGCACGTACGGCAGACCGAGGTCGTCGGCGGTGGCGGCGAGCACCTCCTGGATGCCGGGGTGGAAAGGGACCACGGCGGTCTTGGCCATCCGTTCCCAACCGACCTGGACGCCGTGGTGGGCGGCGAGCTCGTCGACGTAGCCGGCGAGGTGCTGCTCGGCGGAGGTCATGTGGTCGTTGTCGGGGTTGCGCAGGTCGATGGTCAGGGTGGCCTGGTGCGGGATGACGTTGGTCTGGCCTTCGCCGATGCCGAAGTTCCCGATGGTGGCGCGAAGCTGTCCGAAGTCGCCGCTGTCGCACATCCGTCGGGCCTCGACCACGACGTGGGCTGCGACCAGCCCGGCATCGTGTCGGGACTCGATGGGGGTGGTGCCGGCGTGGGCGGCCTCACCCCGGATGGTGAGCCGCTGCCAGGAGATGGACTGAACGCCTTCGACGATGCCGATGTCGACGCCGGCGTCGGCGAGGATGGGGCCCTGCTCGATGTGGCACTCGATGTAGGCGTACGGGATGGCGCGCCGTTCGTGGGCGTCGCCGTCGAACCCGATCCGAACGAGTTCTTCCTTGACGGTCCTGCCGTCCCCGTCGGTGAGCTGGTGGGCGTGGTCGAGCGGGATGCGTCCGGCCGTCACGGCCGAGCCGAGCATGTCGGTGCCGAACCGGACGCCTTCCTCCTCGGTGAAGAATCCGACCTCGACGTCGCGCAGGGTCTCGATGCCGGCGTCGTTGAGGGCGCGCATCACCTCGATTCCGCCAAGCACACCGAGGGTGCCGTCAAAGGCTCCGCCGGTGGCGACGGTGTCGATGTGGGAGCCCATCAGTACGCACGGCAGGGACCGGTCGCGGCCCGGGCGGGTGGCGTAGACGTTGCCGATGCGGTCTACCCGCACCTCGAGCCCGGCCTCGAGCATCCACTGCACGCAGCGGCGGCGGGCTTCGGCGTCAGTGTCGGTCAGCGCCAGGCGCCGGACTCCGCGCAGCCCGGTCGCCTCGTCGTGGTAGGCGCCGATCTCCTTCATGTGCATCAGGGAGGCCCAGAGCCGGTCGCGGTTGATCCGGACGGTACGGGTCATCGAACGGGTCCTTCCGTACTGAGCAGCACGACTACGGCGTCGTGGCCGAGGTCGAGGGCGGCACGCCGCTGCGGGTCGGTGAGGACGGCCCGGACGCCGGCCAGGGTGGCCGCGCCGCTCGGGCCTGAGGAGACACCGAGCCGACCGAGGTCGTCGACGGCGCGGAGCGCCTCCTCGTCGCTGACGGCCACGGCTGCGTCGCAGCCTGCGCGCAGCACCGGCCAGGCGGAGCGGGACATGGTGCCGCAGTTCAGGCCGGCCATCGACGTCGCCGCGGTCGGCACCGTCACGGGCCGGCCTGCGGTCAGGCTGGCCAGCACGCATGCTGCGGCGTCGGGTTCGACCGAGAGCACGCTCGGATGCGCGGTGCCCGGGCGTCGGTAGTGCCGCACGACCGCCTCAGCCAGCGACCCGACCCCGACCGGGACCGCCACCAGGTCCGGTGGCCCCTCGATCTGGACGTCGACCTCCGCCAGCAGCGTCCGGTAGCCCTCCACGATCCAGGCAGGCACCTGCTCGTAGCCGTCCCAGGCGGTGTCCTGGACCAGTGCCCGGTCGGGATGCCCGGCGGCGAACTCGGCTGCCCGACGCACCGCGGCGTCGTAGTCTCCGCCCACCCACGCGACCTTCGCGCCCTCCCCGGTGATGCGGGCGGCGGTTTCCGGCAGCATCACCTCCGGCACGAACACGGTCGCCTCGACGTCGAAGTGAGCCGCCATGCGGGCGACGGCACGACCGTGGTTGCCGTCGGTCGCGGTCACCAGCGTGGCGCCGGGGCGCTGCTGAAGCACCTGGCGGCAGGCCCAGGAGGCGCCGAGCACCTTGAACGCCGGCAGCCCGAGTCGCGACGACTCGTCCTTCACCAGTACCCGCCCGACCCCAAGCTCGCTGGCCAGGTCGGGGACCGGAACCAGCGGCGTGGGCGTGTACCCCGGCAACGACCGGTGGAACGCGTACGCGTCACTCGGCGCGAACGAGCTGGTCCAGTCACGAGCGGCCGGCGACCGGTACCACGGCATCATGTGGACCATCGTCCCCGCCACAAACTCATCAGGTCCAGCGCGGAAACCAGCAAGATAATGTGAAGCAGACCTGATGCTTCGGGAGGCTCGGTGCTCGATCTTCGACGCCTACGACTGCTGCGCGAGCTTGCCCGCCGAGGCACCATCACGGCGGTCGCGGAGGCGCTGTCCTACAGCCCGTCCGCGGTCTCCCAGCAGCTCGCCGCACTGGAGAAGGAGACCGGGGCGCGCCTCCTCGAGCCAGCCGGCCGCCGGGTCCGGCTGACCGCCCAGGCCGACCTCCTCGTCGCCCACACCGAGCTGCTGCTGGAGGAGATGGAACGCACCCAGGCCGCACTCGCCCAGTCCCTGAACGAGACCGTCGGCACGCTGCGGGTCGCCGCCTTCCAGACCGCGGTCCTCAGGCTCGTGCCGTACGCCCTCACCCAGCTCGCGCAGCAACACCCGAGGCTGCGAGTCGAGGTGACCGAGCTCGAGCCCGAGGTCGCTCATCCCGCCCTCGTAGCCGGCGAGTTCGACATCGTCCTCGGCGAGGAGTATCCCGGCCACCCCCTGCCGCGGGCCCGGGAGACCGAGCGGCGCGACCTGCTCACCGACGAACTTCGGCTCATCACGCCAGCCGTGTGGAGCGAGCGGTCGTTGCCCAAACTGGCGTCGCGTCCGTTCGTGATGGAGCCCGTCGGCAGCACCGCCCGGGAATGGGCGACGGCGGCCTGCCGACAGGCGGGGTTCGAGCCCGACGTCCGCTACACCTCCACCGACCTGCAGATCCACCTGCGACTCGTCGAGAACGGCCTCGCAGCCGCCCTGCTCCCCGACCTGTCAGGTGCGGGTGACCGTCACAACGTGGTCTCGCACCCGCTCCACGGCCGTCCCAGAAGACAGATCTTCACCACCGTACGGCGGGGAGCAACGCGCCATCCCAAGGTCCAAGCGTTCACGGCCGCCCTCAAGGCCCAGCAGACTCCGGCCGGCTCGGACCGGGTGTGAGCCCATCCCCGGCCGCGACGAGCAGCACGTCGAGGCCGGTGGTGATCTTTGCGGACCTGCGGCACGTTCCGTAGATCTCCAGGGTGTCCGACTGATCGACCTCAGCGGCCGACGTCGAACGCAGCCACTCTCTCGGCGAGCCAGGTCACATCGGCGCCGCTCGCAACCTCGACCGGCTCGGATGCGCGGCAGAAGACCCGCCCTCCCGCGGCCACGCCGTCGAGCCGCATGGAACCGTCACTCACCCGCAGCCAGGTGCCCTCGCGCATGGCGAGTACCGGGACGTCGTTCTCCTCGAGGAACTGGGTGAGCCGCTCCTCCCGGGTCTCACCCTGGTGCGTCGAGGCCGGGTCCGGGTCGAGGTAGTGGGGGTTGATCTGGAAGGGCACGAGGCCGAAGGTCTCGAAGGACGGCGGTTGGACGATGGGCATGTCGTTCGTCGTACGCAGGCTCGGCGTCGCGACGTTGGTGCCGGCACTCGACCCGATGTAGGGCATTCCCTCGGACACCCGGGTGCGCACGACGCTGATCAGGTCGAGTTCGTGGATCGCCCTGACGAGACGGAAGGTGTTGCCGCCGCCGACGAAGACTGCCTCGGCGTTGCCGACGATGTCGCGTGGCGGGCCCTCGTGTGCTCCTCGGACGGTGATGCCGAGTGGCTCCATGGCCCGACGGACCGTGTCGGTGTAGCCGTCGTGGTCCGCCAGTGCGAAGGGGACGAACACGATGGAGCGCCGGCCGTCGAGTGCCTGGAGGATCGCCTCGCGCGCGTGCTCCAGGTAGGCCCGCCCGGGGGCCGTCGAGTTGGACAGGAGCAGGAGGCTCTGGTGGCCCTGGGTCATGGTGTCTCCTCGATGCGGCCGGTCTGGCTCGTCGGCGCGGTGTTCAGTGGGCTCGGACGGTCTTGGTCTGCCGGGCTACGGCGGCCGAGTTCGCCCGGTTGTCGAGCAGGGCGCACAGTTGCTCCGCGGCGGTCCGTAGCGCGGGCAGGTGGTCCCGGATGTCGTCGGGACGCGCCGGATGCTTGCTCTCGCCGAGGCTGAGCGAGCCGACGGGCCGCCCTCTGAGCATGATGGGAACGGCGAGTGCCCTGGTGGCGTAGTCGTATTCGCCCTCTGAGTAGGCGTAGCCCTGCGCGACGGTCTCGACGAAGAGCCGTTCGAGCTGGTGCTCGTCGACCTTCGTCAGCTCCGTGAACGTGGCGAAGACGCGACCGGAGATGAGGGCGCGTCGTTCGTTGCTGTCGAGGAAGGCGAAGTAGGCGCGGGAGGTGGCTCCCGCGTTGGCCGGGTACAGCTCGCCGACGAGCGGATGACTGCGCAGCGGTTCACCGCCGTTGACGGCGGCGACGCAGCGGACGTGGAGCCCGTCCGGGACGGCGAAGATGGCGGTGCGATCGGTCTGGAAGGCGAGCGGCTCGAGCACCCGCTGGGCCAGGGCGGCCAGCCCTCCCGTGCGCTCCCAGACGGCGGCCATCCGCCACATCGTCGGTCCGAGGCTGTAGCGGCGGGTCACCGGATCGGCGTTGAGGAAGCCGCGCGCGGCGAGGGCGGCAAGGAGCCGCTGCGCGGTCGACTTGTCGATGGCGAAGGCTTCGGCAAGCTCCAGGACGCCCCAGTCGCGACGCCGTTCGGTGAACGACAGAAGGACCTCCAGGGCGCGGTCCACGGTCTGGAGCGGCGAGCGGGGGCGGGCGCCGTTGTCTGACATGGGTCCTCCGGGATGGGTGGGACGGGTGTGAACCTACCGCACCCCGAGCCAGTTCGAGACGCTCTCTCACATACAGAGAAGGTATTGCGCATCGGCGCCGGGCGGACGAATCCTGGGTGGCGCCGAGACCAGGTCAGACCCAACAAAGCGCAGATTGGAGGTGGCCGTGAACCACGTGGTGCGACGAGTCCTCGCGATGATCCCGGCGCTTCTCGGCGTCGTGCTCTGCATCTTCCTTCTCACGCGCGTCCTGCCCGGTGACCCGGCCCGGACTCTCGCCGGGGAGCAGGCCGACCCGGCGACCGTCGAGAAGATCCGTGCCGAGATGGGCCTCGACCAGCCGCTGGTCGCCCAGTTCGTCTCCTACGTGCGCGGCCTCTTCGCCGGCGACTTCGGGTTCGCCTGGCACACCGGGCAGCCCGTCCTCACGGACTTCGCCTCGCGGCTGCCGGCGACGGTCGAGCTCGCCATCGTGGCGATCCTCATCTCGCTGCTCGTGGGGGTCCCGATCGGTGTCATCAGCGCGACGCGTCGCGACCGGCCCATCGACCACGCCAGCCGCATCTTCTCGCTGGTCGGGGCGTCGATGCCACTCTTCTGGCTCGCCCTCATCGTGATCTTCGTCTTCTACAACAAGCTCGGGTGGGAGCCGGCTCCGCTGGGCCGCATCGCCCAGGACGTGAACCCACCGACCTCGATCACGGGGCTCTACGTCCTCGACTCGCTCCTGACCGGTGACCTGGTCGCGCTCAAGTCGTCGCTGGCCCACATCATCTGGCCGGCCCTGTGCCTCGCCACCGGGAGCACGGCGATCATCGCCCGGATGACGCGCTCCGAGATGCTCGAGGTGATCAACCAGGACTACGTGCGCACCGCTCGCTCCAAGGGCCTGCCGCCGGCCAAGGTCATCCTCAAGCACGCGTTGAAGAACGCCGCCCCGGTCATCGTGACCGTCGTCGGCCTCCAGTTCGGCCAGCTCCTCGGTGGCGCGGTCATCACCGAGACGGTCTTCAGCTGGCCAGGCATCGGCGCCTATGTCGTGCAGTCCGTGCTCGCCACCGACTATGCGCCGGTCCAGGCCTTCACCCTGCTCGCCGCGGTCATCTATCTGACGGTCAACCTCTGCGTCGATCTGTTCAACGCCCGCCTGGACCCGAGGATCGAGAATGCCTGACACCACCGTGTCCGCGACCGCGCGGGGCCAGCGGGTCGCGTCGCCCGAGCGGGCGACCGCCAAGCCCACGACCGCCTGGCGCCTCCTGCTCCGCAACCGCCTGGCGATGGTCGGTCTCGTCTTCATCGCGATCTGGACCATCGGCGCTCTCGTGTCCGACCTGCTGCCGTACTCGCCCACCGAGACCGGCGCCGGAGGGCTCCTCGAACCGCCCTCCAGCGCACACCTCTTCGGCACGGACAACTTCGGCCGCGACATCCTCGCCCGGGTCCTCGCCGGCGGGCGGATCTCGCTCTGGACCGGGCTCATCGCCGTCGGGATCTCGCTCCTGATCGGTGTCCCGATCGGCGCCATCTCCGGCTTCGTCGGCGGCGCGGTGAGCGCGGTGCTCATGCGGGTGATGGACGTGCTCCTCGCCTTCCCGTCGCTCGTGCTGGCCATGGCGATCGCCGCCGCCCTCGGCCCCGGCCTGGCGAGCGCGATGGTCGCCGTGGGCGTCGTCGGCATCCCCGAGTTCGCCCGCATCGTCTACAGCCAGACCCGCTCGCTGCGGGAGCGTGACTTCGTCGAGGCGGGACGCGCCATCGGCCTGCGGGACCGGACGATCCTCATCCGCCACATCGTCCCGAACACCGTCGCCCCGATCCTCGTCCGAGCGACCCTCGGCATGGGCTACGCGATCCTCACGGCCGCCTCGCTCAGCTTCATCGGCCTCGGCGCGCAGCCGCCGACGCCGGAATGGGGCGTCATGATCTCGGACGGCCGTGGCTACATCATCAGCGGCGAGTGGTGGATGACCCTCTTCCCCGGTATCGCCATCGCCACCTCGATTCTCGGCTTCAACCTCGTCGGCGACGGCCTTCGTGACGTCCTCGACCCGCGCCTGCGGACGAGCCGATGACCCGGTGCGGACCTGCCACGGACGTCAGCCCCTCCGCCCACCCATCCCCCCACCCATCCCCCCCCCACTCTGACCTGAAGGAGAACAGCGTGAAGCGCAGCGCCACCCTGGCCGCCGCGGTCGCCGCCACCTTCCTCGCCGCCGGCTGTGGAGCCAACGCCAACCAGGGCGGCTCCTCGCAGGCCGATGGGGCCGGCAAGGAGACCCTCGTCGTTGCCTACTCGGAGGGCGGCAAGACCCTCAACCCCGCCGAGGCCAACGACGTCACGTCCGACACGTTCGTCGTGGCGGCCTACGACCAGCTGGTCACGTACGACCGCACGACGGTGGACGGCAAGCCGACCGCCAAGACGGACACGATCGTGCCGATGCTGGCGGAGTCGTGGAAGGTGAGTGCCGACTCGAAGAGCTACACCTTCACCATGCGGCAGGGCGTGAAGTTCGAGGACGGCTCGGCTCTCGACTCCGACGACGTCGTCAAGACGTTCGACTTCATCAAGAAGTCGAGTTCGGCGAGCTTCCTCTACGGTATGGCCGGCATCGACACCGTGACCGCGGTCGACCCGCAGACGGTGAAGATCGACCTCACCGCGCCGAACCACCTCTTCCTCCAGATCCTGCCGATGTACTCGTTCTCGATCATCAACATCGACAAGGTCAACGCCGAAGGCGGCAGCAAGTGGCTCGACACGAACACCGCGGGTTCCGGCCCCTACCGGCTGACGAAGTGGGACCCGGCGACGGAGGCCGTGCTCGAGCGTAAGGACACGTACTGGGGCGAGAAGCCGGCCCTGAGCAAGATCAACACGAAGTTCATCGCCGAGGCGAGCAACCGCGTCCAACTGCTCAGCAAGGGCGAGGTCGACATCGCGCTCGAGGTGCCGGCGAAGGACGTCGACGCCCTGTCGAAGCAGTCCGGCGTCACCATCGACTCCCGGGCCAGCAACAAGGTCCTCTTCTTCGGGATGAACAACGCCATCAAGCCGTTCGACAACCCGAAGGTCCGGCAGGCCGTCTCGTACGCGATCCCGTACGACAAGCTCGTCAACGACGTCATGAAGGGCCAGGCGTCGCCGATGCGCTCGTCGGTGGCCAGCTCGACCCCGGGCTTCAGCGACGCCGGCAACGTCTACTCGTACGACCTCGACAAGGCCAAGGCGCTGCTGGCGGAGGCCGGCTACCCCAACGGGTTCAGCTTCGACTTCACCCTCGGCAGCGGCTTCCAGGACTGGTCCGACGCCGCCGTGCTCATCCAGGCCGAGCTGGCGAAGATCGGCGTGACGATGAACATCAACAACATGGCGCGTCCGCAGTTCCTCGAGGCGCTCGCGACCAAGAAGGTGCAGAGCTACATCACCCGCTGGACCTCCTTCGTCAACGACCCGGGCTACCACCTCGGCCTCCTGCTGACCAGCGACGGCACGAGCAACTACGCCAACTTCCACAACACCGAGGTCGACAACCTCTGGAAGCAGGCCGCGACCGAGCCGGACCAGAAGGTCCGAAACGATCTGTACGGCAAGGCGCAGGAGATCATCAACACCCAGGCGCCGTGGGCGTACCTCTACGAGTACAACATCGTCGTCGCGCAGCGCGAGGGCGTGCAGGGGTACACCTCGTACCCCGACGGGATCATCCGTTTCTTCCAGCTGAGCAACAAGGGCTGACGCCGGGAGAGGCGTGCCGCCGGGCCGACGCGCCCGGCGGCCGCCTCTTCCACACCATCGCGAATCCCACTCCCCACAGGCGAACACGACACCTGGAGCCTGACGTGACCACGACATCCCCCGACTGGGAGACCCGGGTCCTCGACGAGATCGAGCGCACCCAGGACGAACTGCTGACGCTCGCCGGAGACCTCATCCGGATCCCGAGCGAGAACCCTCCGGGGGACTGCACGGACGTCGGCAACTTCATCGCCGACCATCTGCGCGCCCAGGGCCTCGACCCCGAGGTCCACGACGCCGGCGATGGTCGCCTCAGCATCGTCGTCCACCGTGCCGCGAGCAACGCCGCGGTGGACGACGATCCCACGACGGCGCGCCACCTGGTGCTCGCCGGTCACACCGACGTCGTTCCCGTCGGTGACCTGAACCGTTGGACGTTTCCCCCCTTCGCGGGGGACATCGTCGACGGCTACCTCCGCGGTCGCGGGGCGAGCGACATGAAGGCCGGCCTCGCCGGCGTCATCCACACGCTCGTCGTCCTGCACCGCCTCGGTGTCCCGCTCGCCGGGAAACTGTCGCTCGCGGCGGTCCCCGACGAGGAGCAGGGCGGCTCGCGCGGGGCGGACTGGCTTCTCGACCAGGGGGTCCTCGACGGCGCGACCGGCGCGATCATCGCCGAGCCCGCCGAACGCACGCACCCGACGATCGGCCAGAAGGGCAGCAACTGGTTCCGGATGACGATCGACGGCAAGCCGGGGCACGGCAGCCTCCAGCCGCTGCACGGCGTCAGCGCGAACCTGCTCGCGGCCAGGGCCGTCATCGCCCTGCAGCAGCTCTGGGACATGAAGCCGTCGGCACCCGAGGACGTGCGCGACCTCATCGAGCGGTCGAAGACGTTCGCCGAGGAGCGCGAGGGCTACGGTCCCGGCATCGGTGCCGTCTTCGAGCACGTCACCGTCAACATCGGCACGATCCACGGTGGCACCTCCTCCAACGTCGTCGCGGACCGGTGTGTCGTCGACGTCGACACCCGCGTGCCGATCGGGTTGTCGCGCGCCGAGGTTCTCGCCCGGGTCGACGAGCTGCTCGCCGAGGCGGGTATCGAGGCGACGATCGAGCCGACCGGCTTCCGCAGCGAGCCGAACTGGACGCTGCCGAGCGACCCCATCGTCGCCGAACTCGTCGCGGCCCTCCGTGAACTGACCGGGGACCCCACCGCGGAGGGCGTGCTCCAGTGGGCGTCCTCCGACGCCCGCACCTTCCGCAGCCACGGCATCCCCGTGCTCCAGTACGGGCCGGCGGAGCTGGCCACCATCCACGGCTTCGACGAGCGGGCGCCCGTCGCCGACGTCGTCCTCGCCGCGAAGACCTACGCCCTGACCACCCTCCGGTACCTCGGCGTCGCCGAGACCGCTGTCGAAAGCGAATGATCGTGCTGTCCCACGTCCTCACGGCCCTCGACCTCCTCGACCGTCCCGACGCCTCCGGGAAACTCGTCGCCGATCACCTGCGCACCCTCGGCGACGACGCCTGCTCGATCACCGTCGAGACGGTGGCCGGCGAGCTCGGCTCGACCGACTTCATCCAGGTCATCGTTCCGGGCAGCCGCGGCAAGACCGCCGGCGGCGACGCCCCGACGCTCGGTGTCGTCGGGCGCCTCGGCGGTCTCGGCGCCCGGCCGGAGCTCATCGGCTACGTGTCCGACGGCGACGGGGCCACCGCCGCCGTCGCCACGGCCGCCAAGCTCCTCGCGATGCACGCCCGCGGCGACATCCTGCCCGGCGACGTCGTCATCTCGACGCACATCTGCCCCGACGCGCCGACCCGCCCCCACGACCCCGTGCCCTTCATGGACTCGCCCGTCGACATCACCGCGATGAACGAGCACGAGGTCACCTCGGAGATGGACGCCGTCCTGTCCATCGACACCACGAAGGGCAACCGCATCATCAACCACCGCGGCATCGCGATCTCCCCGACGGTCCGCGCCGGCTACATCCTCCCCGCGAGCGCGGACCTCGTCAGCGTCCTGGAGACCGTGTCGGGTGAGCCCGCCGTCGTCTTTCCGCTGTCGACGCAGGACATCACGCCGTACGGCAACGGCCTGCACCACCTCAACTCGATCCTGCAGCCGGCCGTCGCGACGGCCGCGCCCGTCGTCGGTGTCGCCATCACCACGGTGACGCCCGTCGCCGGCTGCGCGACCGGCGCGAGCCACGAGGTCGACATCGCACTGGCCGCGCGCTTCGCCGTCGAGGTCGCCAAGGGCTTCACCGCCGGGGCGGTGTCCTTTTGCGACGAGGCCCAGGCGGCGCTCCTCGAGAGCCTCTACGGCCCGGCCACCCACCTGCAGACGACCGGAACGGTCCCCGCGCACTCCTGATCGGGCGTGCGGGACCGCGCCCAGCGGCAAACGGAACAAGGAGCACGGACATGGCTGAGACCCTGCTGTCGATCGAGAACCTCTCGATCCGCATCGACACGTCCCGTGGCCCGATCCATCCGGTCCGGAACCTCGACCTGACCATCGCGCGCGGCGAGATGGTCGGGCTGGTCGGCGAGTCGGGCTCGGGCAAGAGCGTCACCGCCATGTCGATCACGGGACTGCTGCCCGCGCGGCAGGCGCGCGTCACCGGCGGGCACATCCGCTTCGACGGGCGCGACCTCGCCGCGCTGTCGGACCGGCAGATGCGCAGCATCCGCGGCAAGGACATCGCGACGATCTTCCAGGAGCCGATGACCGCGCTCAACCCGGTCTTCACGATCCGCGACCAGCTCACCGAGCCGTTGCGCCAGCACATGCGCCTCGGCCGACGGCAGGCGGCGGACCGCGCGGGCCAACTGCTCGACATGGTGGGGATCCGCAACACCGCACGCGTCCTCGCCGGGTACCCGCACGAGCTGTCCGGCGGAATGCGCCAGCGAGTCATGATCGCCATGGCCATGGCGTGCGAGCCGAAGCTGCTCATCGCCGACGAGCCGACGACCGCGCTCGACGTCACGACCCAGCTGCAGATCCTCGACCTCATCATGGACCTGCAGGAGCAGCACGGGACGGCGGTCCTGCTCATCACGCACGACCTCGGCGTCGTCGCCCAGACCTGCCAGCGGGTCGCCGTGATGTACGGCGGTGAGCTGCAGGAGACGGCGCCGACGGAGCAGCTCTTCGCCGCACCGCAGGCCGACTACACGAAGCGGCTGCTCAGCTTCATCCCCTCCGCCAACGAGCACGTCATCGAGGCGGTCGAGGCGCTCGCCGAGGAAGGCACGGACGGCCCGGGGCCGGTTCGCGGCGAGCCAGGCGCGGGCGCTCCCACGGAGGCACCCGACGACGACGCGCCGGTGCTGCTCGAGGTCACCGACCTGACGAAGGTCTTCACCGGGCGGCGCCGCCGTCTGCGCCCGGCCGACACCGTCAAAGCCGTCGACGGCGTGTCCTTCCGGGTCCGCCGTGGCCGCACGCTCGCCATCGTGGGGGAGTCCGGTTCGGGCAAGTCGACGACCGGTCGGGCCCTGCTGCGCCTGCACGAGCCGACGTCGGGGGCGGTGACCTTCAACGGGGCCGACCTCCTCGCGGCGAGTGACGACGAGTTGCGCCGCCTCCGCTCCGAGATGCAGATCGTCTTCCAGGACACGTATGCCTCGCTCGACCCGCGGTGGACGATCCACCGGGCCCTCGCCGAGCCGCTGCGGTTGCACACGGACCTCGACGACGCGGCGATCCGCGCCCGCATCGTCGACGTCCTCGAGACGGTCGGCCTGCGGGAGGAGGACATCGACCGCTTCCCGCACGAGTTCTCGGGGGGTCAGCGCCAGCGGATCGGCATCGCCCGGGCCCTCATCCTCAACCCGAGCCTCGTCGTCTGCGACGAGCCCGTGTCGGCACTCGACGTGTCGGTACAGGCCCAGGTGCTCGACCTCATGAAGCAGTTGCAGCGGGACCTCGGGCTCACCTACGTCTTCATCTCGCACGATCTGTCCGTCGTCGAGATGATGGCCGACGAGATCGTCGTCATGAGCCAGGGCCGCGTCGTCGAGCAGGGCAGCGTCGAGCAGATCTTCACGGCGCCTCAGCATCCCTACACCAAGGCGCTCCTCGCTGCGATCCCGGTCGCCGACCCCACCGCGCGCGTCGACCGGGCCGTGCGGCGCCGCATCGTCGAGCGTGGCGTCGCGGCTGCCGACCTGCCCGAGAGGGAGGTGGCGTGATGCGCGAACCGGCTGAGGGCGGGGCGCGCGGCGTAAGGCCGACGCTCGGACTCGTCACGATCGGCCAGGCCCCCCGCGTCGACCTGATCCCCGATGTCGAGGATGCCCTCTCCGGCGTCGACTGGGTCGAACACGGCGCGTTGGACCTCCTCGACGCGGAAGGCATCGCCCGGCTCGAACCACGCGGCGGAGAGCGGACCCTTGTTTCTCGGCTGCGGGACGGTTCGCGCGTCCGCCTCGGCGCGACGAGCATCGCCCCGGCGCTTGACGGCGCTCTCCGACGTTGCGTAGCCGATCACTGCGGGGCCGTCCTCGTGCTGTGCACCGGCCGCGTCGAGCACGGCCCGGCGCCGGTGCCGGTGCTCCACGCGGAGGACCTCGCCCACGACCTCATGGTGCGGCTCGTCGGTGAGGGGCGGTTGGGTGTCCTGTGCCCGGTGCCGGAGCAGTTGACGGACATCCGGCAGCGGTGGGAGGGGCGCCTGGGCCGCCCGGTCATCGCGGCAGCCGTAGACCCTTACACGGCCGGCCTCGACGAGGTGGCGGCCGCCGGACGGGGGGTCACCGCGGGCGGAGCGGACGTCGTCTTTCTCGACTGCATCGGCTACACGGGGGAGCAGCGGGAAGTGCTCGCCGCCGAGGGCATCCGAGCCGAGACCGCCCGCCACCTCGCGGTGACGGGCGCGGTGGGTCTCCTGTCTTCCGCCTCGTGCGCTGACCAGGAGCGTTCACCGGGTTGGTGACCCGACAGGGCGGTCTTCGGGTCAAGGTCGACGAGTAGGTCGTCGACTTGTTGCAGAGTCCGTCCGGTTGGAACCTCTATGAGGTCTCCCTTTCGGACCGGACGATCACTCCGGCGAGGTGTGGTGACATGGGTGCTACCACCAGGCCAGACGTCTTACGGCTCTGCCGCGGGGACCGCCGTCCCCGCGCAGTCGGCGTCACCTGCCCGTTCCGTCAACGTGCCGGGGCGGACCTTCCATCGGATACCTTCGGATTCATGCTTCCCTTGCATGCCACCACTTGGGACGCGCCCCAAGCACGCGACGACCAGGTCATCCTGATCCACGGCACCATGACGTGGGGACTCGCCGCGTTCGCGGCCCAGCGGCCACTCGCCGGTCATCGACGGATTCTGGTGGTCGACCGGCGTGGCTTCGGCGCCAGTCCGGACACCGAGCAGAGCGACTACGACGTGGACGCCGACGACATCCTCGGGCTGATGGATCGGCCCAGTCACCTCGTGGGTCACTCGTACGGCGGCGTGGTCGCGCTCCTCGCCGCGCTCCGGCGCCCGGAGTTGGTGCGATCGCTAGCGTTGATCGAGCCGTCGGCGCTGGCGGTCGCGGCCGACCACCCGGTCGTGGCCGCAGCGCTGGAGAACAACCGGCGGTACGTGGCGGCCTCGCGATCGTTGTCGGCGGAGGAATACCTCGTCGCGGCGTACGGCCCGGACGAACATGTGATCCCCGAGCCCCGAGAGTTCGCGGTGCGGGCCGCGGAGACCGCCCTGCGGGAGCGCCCGTGTTGGGAGGCCGACGTGCCTGTCGACGCGCTCCGCCCGCACGACTACCCCAAGCTGGTGCTCGCGGGCACCTGGGAAACCGCGCAGTCAGACTACCGGTCCAGCACTGGCGAGGCGCTGATCGTCACCGCCAGCATCGTGGCGCGGCGGATCGGCGCCCGCCTGCATCGAGTGCCGGGGGCGGACCATGCACCGCATCAGCAGCGCCCGGACGAGGTCAACCGCCTGCTGCTGCAGCTGTGGGATGAGGCAGACACCGTCACCTCAGCCGGTAACGGTGGTGGCGGGCAGCTGACCCCGACCAGTGGCCGCAGCACCGACGACTGACCTCGGCCTCCTGCGGGCCACCGGCTCGGCGGGCGCTCATTCGGCAGTGCCGGACTCCGGCGTCCGCCGATGTTGCGGAGTGTCGTGGCCGCTGGGTCCTCACCCGGGTCGAGTGGCGCCGTGGCGGAATGGGGCTTTCCCCTCCGGTGTGCCCGAGCTGTGTAGCGCGTGACGTGGAGCGGGGTGATGCCGCCTCACCCGGATCGGGTGAATTCACCGCGCGGGCCCGCGGACGTCCGCCAGGTTCATCCGTTCCGGGTGAGGTCGCCCCACCCCGGTCCGAATGATGCTGCCCGTGGTCCGGCGGATTCTGCGGGAGGTGGTGCCATGTCGGAGGCGACCAGGACGTTCTTCGAAGCGCTCGAACGTCACGGCCACGAACGCCTGCTGAGGAAGACGAACGGCACCATACGCTTCGACCTCGAGCACGGCCGCGAGGTCGACCACTGGCTGGTGGAGATCCGCGGTGGCACCGTTCGGGTGTCGCAGCAGAACAGCGACGCCGACGCGGTCGTCCGCGCCGACAGCGCGTTCTTCGACCGGTTGGCGCGCGGCGAGGCCAAACCGCTCGCGGCGTGGCTGCGGAACGACATAACCTCCGAAGGACAGTTCCGGTTCGTCCTCCTGTTGGAGCGGCTTTTCGCGCCTCCGCCCGGCGCGCGTCACCCGCGGATCGCCGCCCGTGACGGTCGGAGGCAGGGATGAAGAGCGACCTCGTCAGAGTCCTGGACGGCAACATCTTCGTGTTGAGCGACGGCAGTGGCGACATAGACGCCGGCCCCACCGCCCCGTTGGGATTCTTCTCGTTCGACACCCGCTTCCTGTCGCGGTGGCGGCTGACCGTCGACGGCGAACGGGTGAGCGCGCTGGCCGTGGACGACCCGTCGTACTTCGAGGTGCGGTTCTTCCTGGTGCCGGGGGCCCCGACGCACTACGTGGACGCCAAGGTGTCGGTGCTCCGGGAGCGGTCGGTGGTCGGCAGCAGCTTCGAGGAGCGGTTGACGGTGCTCAACCATTCCGGGGAACCGGCTGATTTCACGATCCGCGTGGACGCGGCCGGTGACTTCGTCTCGGTGCTCGCGATCGGACAGGAATGGGTAAGACCGGGTCGGCTCTACCAGCACGTCGAGGACGGGCGCCTGCACCTCGGCTACGTGCGGGAGAAGTTCCGGCGGGAGACGGTGATCTCCACGACTGAGCCGGCGCAGGTCGACGAACAGGGGCTGACCTACCACATCCGGATCGAACCCCACGGGCAGTGGACCACCAAGCTGCACGTCCAGGGGCTGGTGCTGCGCCCCGACGGTCAGGATGTCCGAGAGCACATTTCTCCCGGCCGTCAACGACGCGACGCCGCGCGGCTGCAGGACGACCTGCGGCAGTGGCTCGACAAGGCTCCGCAGTTGGGCTGCGACTGGAAGCCGGTGGAGCGGGCCTACGAGCGCAGCCTGGTCGATCTCGCCGCGCTCCGGTTCGCGCCGCTGACGCTGCCGACCGAGCCGTTGCCGGCGGCGGGGCTGCCGTGGAACGCGACTCTCACCGGGCGCGACGCCATCCTCACCAGCCTGCAGGTGTTGCCGTTCACGCCGGAGTTGGCCGTCCACACCCTGCGGATGCTCGGCATCGACCAGGGCTCCGTGCTCGACGACTTTCTCGACGAGGAGCCGGGCAAGATCGCGCGCGAGGTCCGCTACAGCGAGCTGGTCGCGTTCGAGGAACGCCCCCAGTCGGAGTATTTCGGTGCTGCCGACAGCACCCCGCTCTACGTGATCCTGCTCGACGAGTACGAGCGGTGGACGGGGGACGCCACACTCGTGCGCGAATTCGAGGACGAGGCGCGCGCGGCGCTGCACTGGATCGACGAGTACGGCGACATCATGGGCGACGGCTACGTCTGGTACCAGCGCCGCAACGAGCGGACCGGGCTGGAGAACCAGTGCTGGAAGGAATCCCCGAACGCCATCTCGTTCCGGGATGGCCGGTTGCCGAGCCAGCCCCGGGCGACCTGCGAACTGCAGGGCTACGCCTACGACGCCAAAATCCGCGGCGCCCGACTCGCCCGCCGGTTCTGGCACGACCCCGCGTACGCCGATCGGCTGGAAAGCGAGGCCGCCGAACTCAAGGACCGCTTCAACCGCGACTTCTGGATCGACGACGGCGAGTACTACGCGCTCGCCCTCGACGGCGACGGCCGCCAGGTCGACGCCCTCTCCTCCAACATCGGCCACCTCCTGTGGAGCGGCATCGTCGACGAATCCCGAGCCGCGAAGATCGCCGAACACCTGCTCGGACCCCGCCTCTTCTCCGGCTGGGGCGTACGCACCCTCGCGCATGGAGAGGGGCGGTACAACCCACTCGGCTACCACGTCGGCACCGTCTGGCCGTTCGACAACTCCTTCATCGCCTGGGGCCTGCGCCGCTACGGATTCCACCAGGAGGCCGGGCGCATCGCCGAGGGAATCATCGACGCGTCCCGACATTTCCAGGGGCGCCTTCCGGAGGCCTTCGGCGGCTACGACCGCGAGTTGACCCGGCACCCCGTCCAGTATCCGGCGGCGAACAGCCCGCAGGCCCTGGCCACCGCGGCCCCCCTGCTGCTGGTGCGCACGCTGCTCGGCCTTGAGCCGTACGGCGAGGATCTGGTGGTCGCGCCGGCACTGCCCGAACGGTTCGGTCGGATCGAACTGCTCGACATACCAGGGCGGTGGGGCCGCATCGATGCCATCGGCGCCGTCGCACCCCAGGAGGCGACGCTCGGCAGATGAGCCTGGCGCGGTTACCACGCTGACGGCGTCGGCGGTTGGCGCCGGCTGGTGGGGCGGCTGGTCCGGGACGGCTGGCTGGTTCCGGGCCGCGACCTGGACCAGTCGGGTGTGTCCGGGAGCCCGTCACCCCACAAGATGCAGCTTGACCAGGCCATTGTCATTGGGCGGTTATTGGTCTACGGTTCAGGACCAATAACCGCCCAATGTTCGAGGTGATCATGTACGAGCCCGCCGACATCAGCGATGTCGTCGTCGACGAGACCCGGCCGGTACCCGCGTACTACCAGGTCTACGAGGCGTTGCGGCAGCGGCTCGGCGGCTCCGACCTCCCCCCGGGCAGCCGGCTGCCCACAGAACGGGCCATGGCCGAGCAGTTGGGCGTGAGCCGGGCCACGGTCCGCGAGGCGCTGACCCGCCTCGAACGCGATGGGCTCGTCAACCGGCGGCAGGGCGACGGCACGTACGTGGCCGAACCCCGCGTCGAGCACGACATGCGGTTCCTGCACGGGTTCTCCGCCGAGCTGGCCCGGCGCGGGCACCGAGTCCGCTCGAAGGTCCTCGCCATGGGCACCGTCCGTCCCTCCGCCCGGCTCTGCGAGGTCCTCCGGGTCGCCGAGGGCCCGGACACGGTGATCGAGCTGCGCCGGGTCCGTTCCCTCGACGGCAGCCCGGTGTCGCTGGAGACGGTGTGGCTCTCCGCCGACCGGTGCGCCCCCCTGCTCGGCGTCGACCTGAACGACCGGTCGCTCTACGACTCGCTGCGCGCCTTCGGCATCCAGCCGGTACGCGGGCACGAGCAGCTCACCGCCACCATCCTCGACGACTTCGAGGCGACCTGCCTCGACCAGCGGGTCGGCGCCCCCGCCTTCCTGGTCGAACGGGTCACCTACGACGCCGCCGATCGCCCGGTCGAGTACGTCAAGAGCGTCCTGCGCGCCGATCGGTTCACCATCCGCACCGACCTCGACCTCGAGGCGGCCCGTTCTCCTCACACACCCCCCACCCCCGAAAGCTGACCGGAGGTTCCCCCATGAGCGAGCGCAGCGAGCGAAACATCAAGCACGGTCCGGATGAACCTCGTGACGGTCTCCGAGCGCAGGAAGAAACCGGCCGGAGCAACGCCGAAGCCCGGCGGGTCGAACGCCGTCGCGGTGCCGCGCGCTTCTTCACCCCCCGCCGGATCGCCCGCATCGCCATCCTCGTCGCGCTCAGCGCCGTCGGCGCGTTCATCAAGCTGCCCAGCCCGACCGGCACGGTGGCGCTCGACTCCGCGCCCGCCTTCCTCGCTGGCGCCGCGTTCAGCCCGCTCGAAGGGTCCATCGTCGGGGCGCTCGGGCACCTGCTCTCCGCCCTGACCACCGGTTTCCCGCTCGGCCTCCCCGTCCACCTGCTGGTCGCGGCCGAGATGGCCGTCTTCGTGGCGATCTTCGGCCTGCTGGCCCGCCGGGTGAACATCTGGCTCGCGATCGTCGTCGGCATCGTGCTCAACGGGGTCGGCGGCGCCGCCATCATGATCCCGATCGGCGGCGTCGGACTCTTCGCCGCGCTCGTGCTGCCGCTCACCGTCGGGTCCGCGATCAACATCCTGGTCGCTGCCGCCGCGACCCGGGCCCTGCGCTCCGCCGGCCTCGCAGAGGAGGAGACCAGATGACCGGCGCGGTACGCGGCGTCCGGCGAATCCGGGACCTCACCGTACTCGACCTCACCGACAGCTGCCTGGTCGTCGCCTGCGACTCGGTGGGCGGCATCGGCCCGAAGCCGCACGACACGGTGGCCGTACCGGCGTCGACCACCGCGCACTTCGCCACCCGCGTGCCGTTGCTGGAGGTGCTCTGCGCCGGAGCCACTCCGACCCTCGTGGTCAACACGCTCTGTGTGGAGGCCGACCCGCAGGGCCGGGAGATGATCGCCGCGGTCGTCGCGCTCGCCGCCGAGGTCGGCCTCGACGCCGACCGGGTCACCGGTACGACCGAGGACAACGTCCCCACCGTCGCCACCGGCATCGGCGTGACCGTCCTCGGCGAGGCGGCCCACGGGGCGCTGCGCCCCGGGGCCTCCCGCTCGGGGGACGTGGTGGTCTGCCTGGGTCTGCCCCGCTCGGCACCCCGGGACCGGGTCGTCCCCGGCCACCCCGACCTGGTCGGCCTCGCCGACCTGCGGGCCCTGCTCGACAGCGGCGTCGTCCACGACGCGCTCCCGGTGGGCTCCAAGGGCCTGGCCTGGGAGGTGCCGCAGCTCGCGGCCAGCGCCGGGCTCACCGTCGACTGGCGGACCGACCATTCCGTACCGGTCGACCGCTCCGCCGGCCCGTCGGCCTGCGTCCTGGTGAGCTGCCACCCGACCGACCTGACCACGGTCCGTGCCGCCTTCCCCGATCCGCTGCCGGTGAGCGTGGTCGCCGACCTGAGCGAGGAGGCACCATGACCACCCGAGGCCTGACCCGAGCCGCCGGCGGCGAGCCGCGGGGCACCGGCGACCCGAACGCCGTGCTGCGAGCCGACGGCGTCGGCTTCCGGTACCGGTCGGCCACCGAGCGCCAGCTCACCGACGTCTCCTTCCAGATCCGGCGCGGCGAGCGGGTCGCCGTCATGGGCGCCACCGGGGCCGGGAAGACCACCTTGTTGATGATGTTCAACGGGCTCATCCCGCACCACCACGACGGTGAGATGCACGGGTACCTGACCGCGGTCGGCCTGGACACCGTCGAACACGACGTGGTCGACCTGGTCCGGCACGTCGGCCTGGTCATGCAGGACCCGGAGTCGCAGATCACCGGCCGGCTCGCGGTGGACGACGCGGCGGTCGGCCCGGCAAACCTCGGGCTGCCCCGCACCGAGGTGCTCGACCGGGCCCGCCGGGCCCTCGACGCGGTGGGCCTCGGCGAGCTGGCCGACCGGGACACCGGGCAGATGTCCGGTGGGCAGCAGCAGCGGCTGGCCATCGCCGGCATCCTGGCCATGGCTCCGGAGATCCTCGTGCTCGACGAGCCGACCAGCGAACTGGACCCGGCCGGTACGGCCCAGGTGTTCGCGGTGGTGGAGCAGGCCGCCGCCGACCGGGACCGGACCGTGGTCCTGGTCGAGCACGAGCCGGAACTCGTGGCGCAGTGGGCCGATCGGCTGATCGTCCTGCACGACGGTGCCCTCGTACACGACGGCCCACCGGCGGAGTTCTTCGCCGCCGCGGAGCGGGCCGAGGCGGTGGGACTGCGACCACCGCAGGTGACCACCGTCTGCCACGCGCTGCAGCGGGCCGGCCGGCTGCCCGCCGACCGGACGGCGGTGACCCTGGACGAGGCGGTCGCCGTGTTCCAGGACCGGCTGCCGGTCACCGCCCGGGCACGCGCCAGCGCCCGAGCCCCGCAGCCGGTGGTTGCGGCGGACGCGGCCGTCGTGATCGAGGCGACCGGCCTCGGCCACCGCTACCCCTCCGGGGTCCAGGCCCTGTCCGACGTGGACGTCCGGGTCCGGGAGGGCGAGTTCGTCGCCCTGCTCGGCCGTAACGGCGCCGGGAAGACAACCTTCGCCCGGCACCTCAACGGGCTGCTCCGTCCCACCGCCGGCCAGTTGCGGGTGTACGGCCGCCCCACCGGCGACCGCTCGGTCAGCGACCTGGCCACCGACGTCGGGTACGTCTTCCAGAATCCGGACCACCAGATCTTCGCCCCGACCGTCCGCGACGAGGTCGCGTTCGGGCTGCGCAACGCGGGCTGGGCGGACGACCGGATCGAGGAGAAGGTACGCGAGGTGCTCGACATGGTGGGCATGCGCGCCCACCTCGACCACCACCCGTTCCGGCTGGGTAAGGGGCAGCGGCAGCGGCTGGCGGTGGCCAGCGTTCTGGCCCTGGAACCCCGGATCCTCGTAGTCGACGAACCGACGACCGGCCAGGACTGGCGCGGCGCGCGGGCGATCATGGACCTGGTCCGCGAGTTGAACCGGGCCGGCCGGACCATCCTGATGGTCACTCACGACATGCCCCTGGTAGCCGAGTACGCACATCGGGCGCTGGTGTTCGATGCCGGGCGGCTCCGCGCCGACCTTCCGGTGGCCGACCTCTTCGCCGACGAGGACCTGCTCGCCGGGACCCAACTCGTCGCGCCCCAGGTGACCCGCCTGGCCCGGCGGCTCGGGCTGCCCCCGGTCACCACCGTGGATGCGTTCGTCGAACTGTGGGAGGAAGCCTGATGTTCCTCGAGTACCGGCCCGGCACGAGCTTTTTCCACCGGATGGACGTCCGCACCAAGCTCCTCGTCTTCGTGGTCGCGGTGGTGTTGACCTTCCAGTTCGCCCACCCGCTGCCCAACGCGTTGCTGGCCGTCGGCTCGCTGCTGCTCCTGCCCGCGCTTGGCGTGCCGGGGCGGCAGGTGGGCAAGCTACTGGCGCCCTTGGCCCCGGTCGTCGTCCTGATCCTGGTCTTCGCGGCGCTCAGTCGGGGCCCCGGCGACTTCGGCTCGTCCTCCTCCGCCCGGGTGCTGGTGCACCTCTGGTTCGGTGACGGCCTGCCGCTGACCGTCGGCGGCCTGGCCCACGGCGCCAACCTGGGCCTGCGCATCCTCACCATGGTGTGCCTGACCGCCGCGCTGATCGTCAGTACGCCGGTGGAGCACTTCGTCGCCCTGATGCGCATGGCTCGGCTGCCGTTTCCGGTGGTCTTCATCGTGATGACCGCCCTGCGGTTCGTCCCGACCATGCAGCACCGGGCCAACCAGGTACTGGACGCCCAGCGGGCCCGGGGCGCAAAGATCGACGGCGGGATGATCGGGGCGATTCGCGCCTACACCACCATCATGGTGCCGCTCTTTTCCACCGGCATCCGGATGTCCGAGGAGTTGGCCGCCGCGATGCTCAACCGTGGCTACGGCATCACCCGGCAACCCACCGCGCTGACCATCCTGCGTCCGACCTGGCGTGATCCCGCCATGGCCGTGGTGACCGCCGTGGTGGTCGGCGTGGTCGTCTGGGCCCGGCTGACGGGGTGGGGATCGTTGTGACCACTGTAGAACCGATGAATGGAGTACCCGACATGACCGACCGAGCGACGCTGGACACCGTGACCACGGCGGATCGGGCACGGGGCTGCCTGGCCGGGGTCGCGCTCGGCGACGCCATGGGCATGCCCGGCGAGCTGTGGCCACGCCAGCGGGTCGTGTCGACCTTCGGCTGGATCGACCGTTTCCTCCCCGGCCCGGACGGCCACTTCGTGGTGGACGGCTTCGTCGCCGGCCAGGTCACCGACGACACGCAGCAGACGTACATGCTGGCCGAGGCGATCCTCGCCGCGGGCGGCACCGTGGACACCGCCGTGGTCGCCCGGCACCTCGTCGAGTGGGCCGACCGGGTGGGGGCGAGCGAGGGTAACTTCCTCGGTCCCAGTTCGGCCCAGGCGATCCGGCGGCTCCGGGAGGGGGCCGACCCGACGGAGACCGGCAAGGGCGGGGAGACCAACGGCGCCGCCATGCGGATCGCCCCGGTCGGCCTGCTGCACCGCAGCGACCGACTTGACGCGCTGGTCGACGGAGTGGTGGCCGCCTCGCTGATGTCCCACCACACCAGCGTGGCAATCAGCGGTGCCAGCCTCGTCGCGGGCACCATCAGCGCCGCTGTCGAGGCGCCTGGCTCGGCCGACAGGTCCACCCGGCTGGCCGAGGCGCTGGAGGTCGGGTACGAGGCGGGCCGGCTCGGCGCGACCCGGGGCGAGCAGGTGGTCAGCCCCTCGGTGGTACGCCGCGCCCGGTGGGCCGCCGACCTGGCGCGGCAGCCCGGGGACGATGCCGACTTCCTCGCCGACCTCTACGACCTGGTCGGTGGCGGCGTGGTGACCGCCGAGACGGTGCCCGCCGCGGTCGGTCTGCTGGTCCGCTCGGGCGCGGACCCGTTGCGCTGCGCCGTGCTGGCGGCGAACCTCGGCGGGGACACCGACACCATCGGCGCGATCGCGACCGGGATGGCCGGCGCGGTCAGCGGGCTCTCCGCCATCCCCCGGGACCTGTTCGACCAGCTCCGGGCGGTCAACGGGATCGACCCCGAGAAGCTCGCCGACGCGCTGCTCGACCACCGTCACTGACCTGCATCGGGTGTGGTCCTCGGCCGGCACCGCTCGTGTCGCTGCTGGCCGGAGCCTTCGGCCCGAGTACGACGCTCCTGATTGAGTCGCGGCCCGGGCTGGTCCGGGGGTTCGTGGCGGGCCCCGGCCGGAGCGGGCGTTGACGCGGGGCCCGCGATTGACCTCGGGGCCCCGCGTCATACCCACGCCCGGGGAGTCAGGGCAGGATCTCGACGTACCCGTCGGTTCCGTGCACGCGAATCCGCTGCCCGTCCCGGATCAGCCTGGTCGCATGCTCCACGCCGACGACGGCGGGCAGGCCGTACTCCCGGGCGACCACCGCCCCGTGGGTCATGAGGCCGCCCGCCTCCGTCACCAAGCCCTCGATCGCGACGAACAGGGGCGACCAGCTCGGGTCGGTGTAGGCGGTGACCAGGATGTCGCCTGGTGCGAGATCGGCCTCGGAGATGTCCAGGATGACGCGAGCTCGCCCCTCGACAATTCCACCGGAAACCGGGAGGCCGACCAGCGCGTCGTGCGGCACATCGTCTCGTCGGTACGCCCCGGCGACACCTTCCCCTTCCGACGTGAGCACCCGGGGCGGTGTGAGCGCTTGGTACGACCTGAACGCGTCCTTGCGCTGCCGGATGAGCTGATCATCCGCCTGGTTCGTGCACACGACGTCGTGAAGCTCCTGGAACGTCAGGTAGAAGATGTCTTCCCTCTCGCGAAGCACGTTGGCCCGCACGAGGCGCTCGGCCTCGTCGAGCAGGGCCTGCTTGTAGACGAAGTAGCGGCTGACAATGACGTACTTCGGGTACTCCCGGTACCCGATGAAGGTGCGGACCCGGTCGATCATCCGCTTGGTTTCTTCGGCTTTCCGTTCCCCGTCCGGCAGGGCCCGCAAGCGTTCCAGGATGTCGTGTTCCTTCTTCTCCGCCTCCTGGCGTCCTTGCTCGAAGCGCCGCTTGCGAGCGCCCGGCTCGAAGTTCCTGATGTTGTCGAGGATGAGGGACACCAGCGTGGTGGGGCGTTCGCTCCAGCGCGGCCTCGTGATGTCGATCTCGCCGACGCAGCGCATGCCGTACCTGTCGAGATAGGCCCTGATGGCGTCCCGCGCATGCTGGCCGCCCGGGAGCCCGGTCAGCTCATCCAGGAAGCCTTCGTCCTTGACCTGCCGCAGGAAGGTCACGACCTCCGGATACGGGCGGATGACGTCGGCGACGTCCAGGAGCGCCAGCCCCATCTCCGACGTGACGTTGTGGGGCGCGGACAACGTGAGCGTGTCGGAAGCATTCTTTTCGCCCAGCCACGCCTGCAGCTGCTCGTTGAGCCACCATGAGGCTTCCATCCCTGCCATGATCACCTGCATGCTCCGCGGATCGCCGATGAGCCGCTTGTGCTCCTCGAAGGACGCCAGGAGGAAGTCGAACAGCGCCGGCCCGGATTTCGTCGCGATGTCGCGCTGCAAGGTGGCGATGGACGCCTGGCTGCGTTCGACCAGGTCGGTGACGATGGCCGGATCGGTCTCCACCGGTTCGGGGGCGCCGCCGCCAGCGGGCGGCCCTGGTGGACCCTGATCGGGCAGTGACGGGATGAGGTCGCCGCGGTCGATGACGGTCTCCAGCGCGTCCCTGGTCAGCGGATCGGATCTTCCCACGAGCTCCAGGAGGCCGGCGCGGCTCGACGGCGACGCCAGAGCCCGGGTGACGTCGACGAACAGTCGACCACCGGCGTCGTGCATCGGCGCGAGGGCCGTCAGTTGCCACACGGAAAGCCCCAGGGGCTTCATGGGGTCCGTCATCATCTGCTGGTGGCCGACGGAGACGTAGAAGTGGTTGGCCCCGTCGCCGGTCTCGGGGACGGGGAACAGCGTGGTGATCGGCCGGCTCTGGACGATCTGGAAGTCATCGTCGACCAGGCACCATTCGATGTCCTGCGGGTGGCCGAAGTGGGCTTCGATCCGCCGGCCCAGCTGCACCAGCCGCAGGACCTGTGCATCCGCCAGCGCCGGCTGCTCCTGCCGCTCCGAGTCGACCGGCTGTTCCTTCGTCCCGCCAGCCGGCAGGGCGTGGATGGCAAGCCGCTTGGTGGCGATCGCCTTGTCGATGATCTTACCGTCGCGCACCTTGTAGGCGTCCGCGTTCACCAACCCGGAGACCAGAGCCTCGCCGAGGCCGAAGCTGGCCTCCACGGCGGCGACCTTCCGGTTGGACGTGACGGGGTCGGCCGTGAACAGGACGCCGGCCACCTGCGGGAAAACCATCTTCTGTACGACAACGGCCATGTGGACCGCGCGGTGGTCGATGCCGTTGCGCTGACGGTAGGTCACGGCCCGCTCGGTGAACAGCGAGGCCCAGCACCGGCTGACGTGCTGGAGGATCGCCGCCCGCCCCATGATGTTCAGGTACGTGTCCTGCTGCCCTGCGAAGGAGGCCGTCGGCAGGTCCTCCGCCGTCGCGCTGGACCGGACGGCGTAGGCGGCTCGCTCGCCCAGCTGGGTGAGAGCCCTGGTGATGGCTGCCGCCACATCGTCGGGGAGGACGATCGCTTCGATGGTCCGGCGGATCTCCGCACTGAGCGTGCGGATCGTCTCCCGGTCGTCCGGCTTCAGCCGCGACAGCTGATCGAGCCGGCCGTCGATCGACGGCGCTTCGGCCATGATCCGCCGGAAGGCGTCCGTCGTCACGCAGAAGCCAGCCGGCACCCGGATGCCGTCGATCCGCGACAACGCTCCCAGGTGCGCGCCCTTGCCGCCAACGATCGCGACCTGCTCCTCGTTGACCTCCTGGAGACTCAGCACGTACTGCTCGATCATCGCGATACCTCCGAGGCAGCCGGCCGCCGCTGCACTCCACCGGCCGGGCGGATCACCCGCGTCTCGAGCTCGGTCCAACCTTCTGGGGTTGCCCTCATCTCTCCCTGCCTTCCCCTGTGACGGTCGGCTGGCCGCTCCGCCCGTTCGGGTGGTGCGCACACCACATCTCCGTGTCGATCGGCCGCAATCGCACCCTGAACGCGACCAGCGGTTCGACGTCACCGCGCCTCCCACAGGTCGTCATCACACGCACATCGTGCCCCTCATTTCTCCGTTCGATTTTTGGGTTCGGCCGACGATTCTGCGGTAAGCCCCGGGTCTTGCGGCAAGTCCCCCCGTGCGATATACGTTAAAGTGGGATCGTTCACTTTGTTGTTCGCTGCGGTCTGAAGCCCCCTTGGAAGCGGTGGCACGGCGCGAACGGCGGTACGTATCGTCGGTCCAGCAGGATGTCGAGTGACTGATCAGGTGGTCGTTCCGGTTGCGGGTAGCCAGGGACGGCCGGTGGCGAGTTCGGTGAGGGCGTGCATGATGTTGCGGCCGTGCGCGGC
>NZ_JBFAAF010000070.1:0-39937 GCF_040639595.1 Micromonospora sp. NPDC023814 | reverse complement strand
TCTTCGGACCCTGCGGCCTGCGATCCCCACGGATCTCGAACACTGCAACCCCTGATCACGTCAGGCGTTGCAACGATCCCTAGAACCCGAGCGCAATGCGTTAACAAGGGGCCCTTCCTTACACGTGGCGGTGGGGCCGCCGGGTCAGAACAGCTCGGGGCGGCGCTTGCGGCGCTCGTTGTAGTCCCGCATCCGCTGCGGGTAGCCCATCAGCCGGACGTCGTAGACGGGGATGCCCATCCGGTACGCGAAGCGGCGGGCGCCGTCCGGGCCGTCGATGCGGCGGCGGGTCCACTCGCCGTCGTCGGCGATCAGCATGACGGTGGTCTCGGTCACGGTCGTGCGGGGCTCGATGTACGCCTCGACCCCGCGCCGACTCCGGACGAAGTTCTCCAGATGGTCCAGATCGGCGCGGTCGGCGGCGCGGTCCAGGCTCACGGCGCGCGCCTTCTTGCGTCGTCGGAACAGTCCCACCGGCCGTCTCCCCCAAGCTCCGTCATCGAAGGCAGTGCCCAGCGTACGTGTCTCGGACGTGTCGTTGGGCACCTCACTACGCGGCCTGTGCCCGGTGGTGACAAGATGACCGAGGTGGGGTGTGTCCGTGGCCCCCGCCGTGACCCCCCGAAGCAGTGACGCGACCTGGGAGTTGGACGTGAGCGAGCCGAATGACGCAACCTTCGACATCGTCATCCTCGGAGGTGGCAGCGGCGGCTACGCGACCGCCCTGCGCGCCGTCCAGCTGGGCCTGACGGTCGCGCTGGTCGAGAAGGGCAAGCTCGGCGGGACCTGCCTGCACAACGGCTGCATCCCGACCAAGGCGCTGCTGCACGCCGCCGAGATCGCCGACCAGACCCGCGAGTCGGAGCAGTTCGGCGTGAAGGCCGAGCTGGTCGGGATCGACATGGCCGCGGTCAACTCGTACAAGGACGGCGTGGTCTCCCGCCTGTACAAGGGCCTGCAGGGCATGCTCAAGGGCAACAAGGCGATCACCATCGTCGAGGGTCACGGCAAGCTGGTCGGCAGCAACGTCGTCGAGGTCGACGGCAAGCGCTACACCGGCCGCAACGTCGTGCTGGCCTCCGGCTCGTACGCGAAGAGCCTGCCGGGCCTGGAGGTCGACGGCGAGCGGGTCATCACGAGCGACCACGCGCTGGTCCTGGACCGGGTGCCGTCCTCCGCGATCGTGCTCGGCGGCGGCGTGATCGGCGTCGAGTTCGCCAGCGTCTGGAAGTCCTTCGGGGTCGACGTCACGATCATCGAGGCGCTCCCCCGGCTGGTCGCCGCCGAGGACGAGGAGTCGTCGAAGGCGCTGGAGCGGGCCTTCCGCAAGCGGAAGATCAACTTCAAGGTCGGCAAGCCGTTCGAGAAGGTCGAGAAGACCGACAGCGGCGTCAAGGTGACCATCGCCGGCGGCGAGACCGTCGAGGCGGAGCTGCTGCTGGTCGCCGTCGGCCGTGGCCCGAACACGGCCGGCCTCGGCTACGAGGAGCAGGGCGTCAAGATGGACCGCGGCTACGTGCTGACCGACGAGCGGCTGCGCACCAGCGTGCCGAACGTCTACGCGGTCGGCGACATCGTGCCCGGCCTCCAGCTCGCCCACCGCGGCTTCCAGCAGGGCATCTTCGTCGCCGAGGAGATCGCCGGCCAGAACCCGGCCGTGATCGACGAGGCCGGCATCCCGCGGGTCACCTACTCCGACCCCGAGCTGGCGTCGGTCGGCCTGACCGAGGCGAAGGCCAAGGAGCAGTACGGCGCCGACAAGGTGAAGAGCTACAACTACAACCTGGGCGGCAACGGCAAGAGCCAGATCCTCAAGACGGCCGGCTTCGTCAAGCTCGTCCGGGTGGAGGACGGCCCCGTCGTCGGCGTGCACATGGTCGGCGCCCGGGTCGGCGAGATGGTCGGCGAGGCGCAGCTCATCTACAACTGGGAGGCGTACCCGGCCGAGGTGGCGCAGCTCGTGCACGCCCACCCGACGCAGAACGAGGCCCTGGGCGAGGCGCACCTGGCGCTCGCCGGCAAGCCGCTGCACGCACACGCCTGACCACGACAACCGCGGCGTCCGGCGACGGGCGATGATCCCACCAGGGGAATGAAGGAGTCTTAGAAGATGCCGGTATCGGTCACCATGCCCCGGCTCGGCGAGAGCGTCACCGAGGGCACCGTCACGCGCTGGCTCAAGCAGGAGGGCGACACCGTCGAGGTCGACGAGCCCCTGCTCGAGGTGTCGACCGACAAGGTCGACACCGAGATCCCGTCCCCGGCGGCGGGCGTGCTGAGCCGGATCGTGGTCGGCGAGGACGAGACCGCCGAGGTCGGCAGCGAGCTGGCCGTGATCGCCGGTGAGGGCGAGGCCCCCGGCGGTGGCGAGGCCGCCCCGCAGCAGGAGGAGCCGGCCGAGGAGGCCGCCGAGGCCGCCGCGGAGCCGCAGGCCGAGGCGGAGCAGCCGGCCGTCGAGGAGCCGCGGGCGCAGGCCGCCCCGGCGCCGTCGGGCGGGGGCACCCCGGTCAAGATGCCGGCCCTCGGCGAGAGCGTCACCGAGGGTACGGTCACCCGCTGGCTCAAGCAGGTCGGCGAGACCGTCGAGGTGGACGAGCCGCTGCTGGAGGTCTCCACCGACAAGGTCGACACCGAGATCCCGTCGCCGGTCGCCGGCACCGTCCTGGAGATCAAGGTCGCCGAGGACGAGACCGCCGCGGTCGGCGCGGACCTGGCCGTGATCGGTGCCGCCGGCGCGGCCCCGGCGGAGGCCAAGCCCGAGCCGAAGCCGGAGCCCAAGGCCGAGCCGAAGCCCGAGGCCAAGCCGGAGCCCAAGGTCGAGGAGCCGACCCCGGGCCTGTCGTACAACGAGCCGGCGGCGGAGGCCGAGATCTCGGCGCGGCCGGCGCAGGCCGAGCAGAAGGCGGTGCCGGCGGCCCCGACCCCGCAGCGCCCGGCGGCGCCCGTCCAGGGCGGCGAGGAGGCGGCCGGCTACGTGACCCCGCTGGTGCGCAAGCTCGCCAGCGAGCACGGCGTCGACCTGGCCTCGGTCAACGGCACCGGCGTCGGCGGTCGGATCCGCAAGCAGGACGTGCTGGACGCGGCGGAGAAGGCCAAGGCGGCCAAGGCCGCCCCGGCCCCGGCGCCGCAGCCCGCCGCCGCGGCGGCACCGGCAGCCAAGCCGGCCGCCCGGCCGCAGCCGAGCGCGAAGCGCGGCACCACCGAGAAGCTGCCCCGGATCCGCGCCACCATCGCCAAGCGGATGCAGCAGTCGCTGCACGAGATGGCGCAGCTCACCACCGTGGTCGAGGTGGACGTCACCAGGATCGCCAAGCTGCGGGCCCGCGCCAAGGACGCGTTCCAGCAGCGGCACGGCGTGAAGCTGTCGTTCCTGCCGTTCTTCGCCCTGGCGGCCGTGGAGGCGTTGCAGACCTACCCGATCGTCAACGCCAGCATGGACCTGGAGGCGGGCACGATCACCTACCCCGACGCCGAGCACCTCGGCATCGCGGTGGACACGGAGCGCGGCCTGATGGTCCCGGTCATCCACGGCGCCGGCGACCTGAACCTGGGTGGCATCGCCAAGCGGATCGCCGACCTGGCCGAGCGCACCCGCACCAACAAGATCAGCCCGGACGAGATCGCGGGCGCGACCTTCACGCTGACCAACACCGGCAGCCGGGGCGCGCTCTTCGACACCCCGATCGTGCCGTCGCCGCAGTCGGCGATGCTCGGCACGGGTGCCGTGGTCAAGCGCCCGGTCGTGGTCAACGACCCGGAGCTGGGCGAGGTCGTCGCCGTCCGGTCGATGGTCTACCTGGCCCTGTCGTACGACCACCGGCTGATCGACGGCGCGGACGCCGCCCGCTTCCTGGTCGCGGTCAAGGAGCGGCTGGAGGCCGGCAACTTCGAGGCCGAGCTGGGTCTGTAGTCCCGCACGACGCACAGCGGGCGCCCCGGTCACGGACCGGGGCGCCCTCGTCGTTGTCGATCCGGCTCGGACCTGCACGCCGCCGCCCCGCCAGCCCACCACGCCCGGCGCGTCGCCCGCCCTGCCGACCCCGGGGCCCGCCGTGGCCCGATTCCGGCGCGGCACGGACGGGGCGCTGCGAGAGTGGGTTGGTGGGCGGCTTCCGGTGGCGCGAGCGGTTGGGCCCCGCCGTCTCGATCGCCCCCGGCGCCCGGGTCGACCGGTTCGAGGTCTTCTTCGACCTGGTCTTCGTCTTCTCGTTCTTCATCATCACCCGGACGACCGCCGCCAACATCTCCGGCCGTCAGCTGCTGCACGCCCTGCTGGTGCTCGCCGTGCTCTGGTGGTGCTGGGTGGTGCACTGCGTGGTGGCCACCCGGGTCCGGCTGGGCGAGGGCTTCGTGCCGCTGCTGATGGTCGTCGGCATGGCCGCGCTGTTCTGCTTCGCGCTGTCCCTGCCGCAGGCGTTCGGCGACACGGAGGACGTGGCCGCCGGGCCGACGGTGGTCGCGTTGAGCTACGTGGTGATCCGCGGCGTACACCTGTTGCTGTACTGGCACATCGCGCGGGAGAAGCCCGGCGAGCGTCGGCTGCTGCTGAAGTACTCCCCCGAGCTGACGATCAGCACCCTGCTGCTCACGGCCGCCGCGCTGATCCCGCCGCAGATCGACGACCCGGGCCGGGCCGTACTGGTGCGGGACGGGCTCTGGATCAGCGTCGTCCTGCTCCAGTACGGCATGGGCCTGGTGGCCGGCGCCTGGGGCTGGACGGTGACCTCCGCCGAGCACTGGACCGAGCGGTACGACCTCATCCTGATCATCGCGCTGGGCGAGTCGGTCATCTCGGTCGGCGTCGGCAGCAACCTGATCGGTCAGCCCCCGACCTGGCCCGCGGTGGCGGCGGCGGTGCTCGGCATATTCTTCACCGCCGCGCTGTGGTGGGCGCACTACGACGTGGTCGGCCCGGCCGCCCGGATCGCCCTGCACACGGCCGAGGGCCGAACCCGGGTGGCGATGGCCCGGGACGCGTACGCCTATCTCCACCTGCCGATGATCGCCGGGATCATCCTGTTCGCCCTCGGCGCGGAAGAGGTCGTGCGCGACATCGCCGACCCCCATGTGCCGTACGCCGAGCCGACGCACGGGCCGGGCGTCCCGCTGCTGTTCGGCGGGGTGATCTGCTACCTCTCCGCGAACATGCTGTTCCAGGCGCGCACCCTGCGCACCGTCTACTGGACCAGGGTCGGCGCGGTGCTGCTGCTCGCCGCCGCCATCCCGGTGGGCCTGATGCTACCGGGGCTGGCCACCCTCGCCCTGCTCACCACCATCTGCGTCGGGCTGGTGGGGGTGGAGGTGGTGGTCAAGGCGAAGGAACGCCGCGCGCTGCGCGAGAGGGTCTTCGAGGAGAAGTCCAGCCACGAGGCGTACGAGGCCGCCTGGCGGGCCCGCTGGCGCGAGCCCACCTCAAACGAGCCGTCGACCTGACGCCCCTCGGACTGTCGTCGGTCGTCACCGGCGCCCCCGCCGGGAGGGCCTTCGTCTAGGCTGGCCGGCAGCGTCGCGGTGCACCCGGCAAGGAGACCGCCGAGGGCATGGAGGCGCGGGACAGCATGGGACACACGTGCATCCATCCACGCCGGACGAGCGCCTGCGGGCCTTCGGCAACCAACTGATCGAGATCCACCTCTGGCTCCGCGAGGAGCTCACCCGCATCCGCGACGGGCTGGGCGAGCCCGGCGTACGGCCCCGGGACCTGCGGACCCACTGCCTGGCCTTCTGCGCGGCGCTGACCCGGCACCACACCGGCGAGGACGCCGGGGCGTTCCGGGTGCTGGCCGACCGGGTCCCCGAGCTGGCCCCGGTGCTGCGCGAGCTGGAAGCCGACCACCACGTGGTGGCCGGGATCCTGCACCGGGTCGAGGAGCTGGCCGACGCCGCAGCGCCGCCGGCCGAAATGAGGGCCGAGCTGGACACCCTCGCCGCGCTGCTCGAATCGCACTTCGTCTACGAGGAGAAGAAGCTGGTCGACGCGCTCAACGCGCTGACCGACGGCACCACCGAAGGGCTCCTCGGGGTCCCCGTCCCGCCGCCCGACCCCGAGTAGGTCTGCCGGTAGCAGAATTGTCGGCGTCGGGTTGGCCTGCCGGCGCCGGGGCCGGCAGGGTGGGCGTATGGCGATCTTCTCCCTCCAGGCGACCCCGTCCGACGGCCCGGGCTGGCTGGACCTGGCCCGGCGGGCCGAGGCGGCTGGTTTCGAGACCCTGTCCACCGCCGACCACCCCGGCAAGACGACGTCGCCGTTCGTCGCCCTGGCCGCCGCGGCGGCGGTGACCTCGACGATCAAGCTGGGCTCGTACGTCTCCAACGCCGGGATCCGGGAGCCCATGCTGCTCGCGTCGGACGTGGCCACCCTCGACCTGCTCTCCGGCGGCCGGGCCCGGCTCGGCCTAGGCGCCGGCCACACCCCCGCCGAGTGGCACGCGGTCGGGCGGGAGCGCCCCGACGTCGCCGGTCGGGTGCGCCGCTGCCTGGCCGTCGCCGAGGCCGTCCGCGCCCTGCTCGACGGCGAGGAGGTCACCGTCGACTCCCCCGACCTGGTCGTGCGGGCCGCGCGGCTGGAGACGCCGCGACCGGTGCAGCGGCGTGTCCCGCTCACCCTCGGCACGGCGAACTCGGCGATGCTGCGCTGGGCCGGCGCGCACGCCGACATCGTCGGGCTGGCCGGCCTGGGGCGCACCCTGCCCGACGGCTACATGCACGAGGTGCGCTGGCGCGAGGCGGACATCGAGGCACAGTTGGCCTGCGTCGCTGCCGGGGCGGCCGGGCGGGCCGAGCCGCCGGCGCTGGAGGCGCTCGTGCAGCTCGTCGCCGTCACCGACGACGCCGAGGCCGCCACCGCCCAGTTCGCCGAGCAGACCGGCCTGACCGCCGCCGAGCTGCTGGCCACGCCGTTCGTGCTGGCCGGCACCGAGGACGAGATCGTCGCGGCGGTCGCCGCCCACCGGCACCGCTGGGGCGTCACCCGGTTCGTCGTCCGCGCCGACGCCCTCGACCCGCTCACGCCGGTGCTGGCCCGCCTGGCCGCCGCCGGCTGAGCCACCGACTTTCGGGTACGGGTGAGGCGAGGTCAGGTCGTCGGGTGCTCGGCGACGAACACGCCGACGCCGTGCACTCCCTCCACGAGCCCCTGCATCTGGAGCACGAGGATCGCCTGACGCACGACCGTCTGCGACACACCGTGCTCTTCCTTGAGCTGCGCGGTGGACGGCAGCTTGTCTCCCGGCGCCCACTCGCCTGACTCGATCCGGGCACGGATGTGGTCGGCGAGCTGCGCCCATTTCGGCTTGGCGGGCATTCACACTCCCAGGTCTGCACCGCCATTCGACCATGAACAACTTGGCACGACAAGTAAGGACAAGCTGAGCCTTGCTTTGTACAACATGTCGTGCAAAGCTCTCGTTGACTGGTTCCCAGGTCTGCAAACCCGGAGCTGGTCGTTCCGTGAAACGCGCCCGGCCGGCCCAATCCCCCGAGGTCGGCCGGGTGCCACACCCTGCCCGCCGCACGGCGGCAGGCACCGCCAGCAGGCCCGGGGCGGGTGCCGGGCTCCAGCCGCCCGCGCAACGGCTGCCCCCGCCCGCCTCGGCGCCGCATCGGATCCCCGAAGGAGAGCCGTGCCCGTAATCGACCAGCCGGTGGACGCTATGGAGAAGTGGACGAGTTGGTGGCGCGCGGCAGGCGGCTGGTCCGCGTACCGGATCGGCGGCGCTGACATGGCGGCGAGTCGGCGGCGGAACGGGCAGCCCGTCCCGCTCGCGCCTCGGCACCGGCGGACATGGCGAGGCTGGCGGCGCTGGTGCTCGTGCGGCCTGCGCTGGCGCGCGTGCCCCGACCGGCACCTGTCCGTGCCGACCGAGCCGCCCACCCCGCCGCGCAACACCCGGTGGTGGGACGAGGCGACCCGGGCGAACCCTCAGGTCGGGCGGGTGGGCCGGTTGACGCCCGCGCAGACATGGCGGGCCAACGGCGGTCGCTGGTGACGACCGCCGGACCGCACCTGCCGCTGCGCCCGCTCTGGCTCTGCCGGGGATGCGGCGCGCCGTGGCCCTGCGGCCCCGCGCGACTCACCCTGCTGCGGGAGTACGCCCACGACCGGATCGCGCTGCTGATCCACCTCGGCGGCCTGCTGCACGACGCGGCCGGTCACCTGCACACGCTCAACCCGCACGACGGCCCCGATCCGATCCAACTCTTCGACCGCTTCCTCGGCTGGGCCCTGCCCAGCGATCGTCCGACCACCCGTCCCGGAGCGCCGCCGCGCCCGGCCACGTCGTGACGTAGGTGGCTGACCCCCGCATGGCTAAGCTCTTTCCATGCTGACGCGGCTGGAGGTGCAGGGGTTCAAGAACCTCCTCGACGTGAGTGTCGACTTCGGCCCTTTCACCTGCATTGCCGGCACGAACGGAATGGGAAAGTCGAACGTCTTCGACGCGATCGAGTTCCTCTCCTACCTGGCGACCCACTCACTGACCGAAGCCGCGCAACGGGTACGCGGGACGGCCGGTGCGCGCGGTGGTGACCCCCGTGACCTCTTCTGGGACGGCTACCGTCGAACGGGACATCGACTCACGCTCGCGGCGGAGATGATCGTGCCGGCCGAGGTCGAGGATGAACTCGGCGAACGAGCCCGGCCCGCGGCCACGTATCTGCGTTACGAGGTGACCCTCGGCTACGGACCGTCGCGCGGCGAGCACGGCAGTGGGCGGCTTCACCTGCTCCGCGAAGACCTGCGACAGATCGAGGACCCGTCGGGTCGGATCGCGTTCCCCGCGAGCCCGGCCTTTCTCGGCTCGGTCATCCGGGATCACGGTGGAGACCGGGTCTTCCTGTCCACCGATCGCAAGGGTGTGCAGGACGCTCTGATCAACGTCCACGCCGACGACAACCGGGTGGAGAAGTCCCGGCCGGCCGGCCGGGCCGCGCGAACGGTGTTGAGCACGACCGTCACGGCCGACAACCCGACGGTCCTCGCCGCGCGGAACGAGATGCGGCGTTGGCGCCGTTTGGCGCTGGAACCGTCCGCGCTTCGTACCCCCGACGACGAGACCGGCCCCGAGTCACTCGCCCCGGACGGCCGGCACCTGCCCAGCACGCTCTACCGGGTGGCGCACGCGCCGGACTGGTCCGGCGATCCTGAGCGGGTCTACGCCACGGTGGCGGGCCGGCTCTCTGACCTTGGCGGCGTCGCCGTCGAGGCGTTGGACGTCGAGTTCGACGAGGCGCGTCAGACCTTCACCCTGTTCCTCCAGGAGCGCGGCGGCCTCCGACTTCCGGCCCGGGCGTTGTCCGAGGGAACGCTGCGGTTCCTGGCGCTGTGCGTGCTGCTCGAAGACTCGGAGTTCGGTGGCCTCGTGTGCATGGAGGAGCCGGAGAACGGGATCCATCCCGCGAACCTGCCCGGCGTGGTCCAGCTCGTACGGGACCTCGCTGTCGATCCCACCGAGCCGCCCGGCGACAACAACCCCTTCCGACAGGTCATCGTCAACACCCACTCCCCCGGGGTGGTGCAGCTCTGCGATCCCGCCGATCTGCTGTTGGCCAACGTAAGGCCACGACCGGCACCCGGTGGGGGGACGACGCGGGCACTGTCCCTTCTGCCCTACCGGAAGTCGTGGCGAGCCGTCTTCGGGAGTCCCACCTTCTCCGAGGCGGACATCGTCGCCTATCTCGCCGAGCCGCCGGAAGCCCGCCTCCGCCTTCCCTCGGACCTGATGCCATGACAGACCACTCCTACTCCGGTTTGTTCGTAGCCGAGGGCACCTCGGACGAGCCACTGGCGGAGCACATCGAGTTGCTGTTCCTGTGCCACGGGGTGTCGGTGAGCCTGAGCAGGCCGGACTTCTCCCGGCTCCCCAGGGTCGCCAAGGACGTGGGATCGCGGGTGCGAGCGGGGCTGGCCCTCGCCGGCGGTCCGGTCGACCTGATCGTGGTGCACCGCGACGCGGACAACGCGGGACGGCACGCTCGACAGCAGGAGATCGAGTCCGCAGCGCAGCCGCTGGCCGGTCCCGCAGAGCTCGTGCCCGTCATTCCGGTACGGATGACCGAGGCCTGGCTTCTTCTCGACGAGGCCGCGATTCGCCAGGTCGCAGGCAATCCACGTGGACGCGTGCGTCTGGGCCTGCCGAAGCCGCACCAGGTGGAGTCGATCGCCGACCCCAAGGAAGTCCTCCGCGACTGCCTCCTCGCGGCTGCGGAGGTGACCGGCCGGCGCCGGGATGTGGTGGCGAAGCGGTTCAACCAGCATCGCCGCCAGTTGTTCGAACGTCTGGATCCGGCCGGCGCGATCACCCACCTGGACAGCTGGCGTTGCCTGGTGGCCGACGTCGACGCCGTGGTCAAGCGATGGCGCTCGGTCGGCAGCTGACCGAGGGCCGTACGCTCGCCCGGGGCGCGCTCGGCTGGCTGCTGGCCCGCAGCCCCCGGACGGTGACCGGCTCTACACGTCCGGCTCGGCGTCCGTACCCGAAGATATGAGCATGCGGATCCTCATGGCCGGCGCGTCCGGCTTCCTCGGCACCCGGCTGGTCGACCGGCTCACGGCGGACGGGCACCAGGTCACCCGACTGGTCCGACGGCCGCCGCGCGCCCCCGACGAGCGGCAGTGGGACCCGTCCGCCGCACAGCTCGACCCGGCGACGGTGGCGGAGGCGGACGCGGTGGTCAACCTGGCCGGCGCGGGCGTCGGCGACCGGCGGTGGAACGACGGGTACCGGCAGGTGATCCGGTCGAGCCGGGTCGACACGACCACCGCCCTGGCGATCACCATCGCCGGGCTGCCCGACGGCGACCGGCCGAGGGTGCTGCTCAACTCCTCGGCGGTCGGCTGGTACGGCAACACCGGCGACCGGACGGTCGAGGAGGACGCCCCGGCCGGCGAGGGCTTCCTGGCCGACGTCTGCCGGGTCTGGGAGGCCGCGACACGCCCGGCCGAGGACGCGGGCGTACGCGTGGTGCGGTTGCGCACCGGGCTGCCGCTGCACCGCGACGGCGGGCTGCTGAAGCCGCAGTTGCTGCCGTTCCGGCTGGGGATCGCCGGCCGGCTCGGCAGCGGCCGGCAGTGGCTGCCGTGGATCTCGCTGGTCGACTGGCTGGACGCCGCGGTGTTCCTGCTGGCCCGCGACGACGTCGCCGGGCCGGTCAACGTGGTCGGGCCGGCCCCGGTGACCAACGCCGACTTCACCCGCGAGCTGGCCCGGCAGTTGCGCCGGCCGGCGATCATCCCGATCCCGGCGCTGGCGTTGAAGGTGGCGCTCGGCGGCTTCGCCCACGAGGCGCTGACCAGCACCCGGGTCCTCCCCGGCGTGCTCACCGAGGCCGGCTTCGCGTTCCGCCACCCCGATCTGGCCGGCGCGCTGCGCGCCGCGCTGCGCGACTAGGGTCCACGACGCGGGCCGGACGCCCGGCGGGCGTCCGGCCACGGTCGGCGCGGCGGGGTCAGCAGCCGACGACCCAGTGGTTGGGGCCGGTCTGCTTGAGGGTGCTGGTGTAGAAGGTGTTGTAGAGGCCCATCCGCTGGTTCGAGCCGTTGGCGTAGGCGTAGCCGCCGGACTGGTAGGCGCGGCCGGCGCCGACGTGGGCGTAGTTGCTGGCGGTCACGCAGGTCGGCGCGGTGGTCGGGCTCGCCGTCGGGGAGGCCGTGGGGCTCGCCGTCGCGGTCGGGCTGGGCTGGGTTCCGCCGTCCAGGCCGAAGAAGACCGCGTCGTGGTACGCGGAGCAGATGGTGTCCAGGATGTACGGGGCGGTGGTGCCGCACTGGTCGGCGGCCGAGCCGGGGTCGACCGGGGTGCCGTGGCCCATGCCGGCGATCCGGTAGACCCGCACGTCGTTGTTGCCGTACACCTCGAGGCTGGTGTTGGCGGGCAGCGACGCGGTGCTGGTCGGGGTCTGCGAGACGCCCCGGACGTTGGTCCACTGGTCGCGCAGCTCGGTGGCGTTGGCCGGCACGACGGTGGAGTCCGAGGTGCCGTGCCAGATGGCGACCCGGGGGCGCGGGCCGGTGTGCCCGGGGTGGGCGGCGCGGACCAGGTTGCCCCACTCCTGCGGGGTCTTGTTCACGCCCTGAAACTGGCAGGCGTTGGTGGTGGCGGGCGGCGAGCAGCGGTACGGCAGGCCGGCGACGACGGAGCCGGCGGAGAAGACGTCCGGGTAGGTGGCGAGCATGACCGCGCTCATCCCCCCGCCGGCGGAGAGCCCGCTGACGAAGACCCGGCCCGGGTCGGTGCCGTAGTTGTTCCTGGCGTAGTCGACCATCTGCTTGATCGACAGCGCCTCGCCGGAGCCTCGCGTGATGTCCTGCTCGACGAACCAGTTGAAGCAGCTCAGCTGCTGGTTGGCGCTGGACTGCTGCGGCACGATCAGGGCGAACCTCCACTGGTCGGCGTACTTGCGCCAGCCGGAGTTGGCGAAGTAGCCGGAGGCGTTCTGGGTGCAGCCGTGCAGCAGCACGACCGCCGGCGCTCCGGCCGGCAGGTTGTCCGGCCGGTACGCGTACATGGCGAGGTTGCCGGGGTTGGAGCCGAAGCCGGTGACCTGGGTGAGGGTGGCGGCCTGGGCGGGGGCGGCGAGGACCAGCCCGGCGACCGCACCGGTCAGCCGGGTGAGCAGGGTGAGCAGGGACGAGCGGCGCACGGGGGCCTCCTGGGACGGATTGTGAACTGGGTCACCCGCGAATTGCCGCGACGTTACGTCGATGTGTCGATGGTGTGACATGGGCCACGGTCACACATTCGCTGTCGGGAGGATGTGCGTCCTGACCGGCGTGTCCAGGTCCGGTTGGTAACGTCCGCTGCGTGCCGACCTCCCCGTCCCTGGCGCCCTCGCCGGCCTCGCCGCCCCGTGTCGTCCGCGACCGCCGGGCCGACCTGATCGTGGCGCTGGTCGCGCTGGCGCTCGCCGTCTGGGTGACCAGCGGGCTGTGGCGGGACCCGAACGTCCGCGCCATCACGGTCAACTCCAGCGACCAGGCGCTCTTCGAGTGGTTGCTGGCCTTCGGCGGCCACACGGTGACCCACGGCGACGACCCGCTCTTCACCCACCTGGTCAACGTCCCGGACGGGGTGAACCTCGCGGTCAACACCTCGATCACCGTGTACGCGGTGGTCTTCGCCCCCCTGACGTACCTGATCGGGCCGCCGGCCACGTTCCTGGTGATCCTCACCCTCAACCTGGCCGCCACCGCGCTCGCCTGGTACTGGCTGTTCTCCCGGCACCTGGCCCGCAGCCCGCTCGCCGCCGCGATCGGCGGATTGTTCATCGGCTTCTCCCCCGGCATGGTGTCGCACGCCAACGCCCACCTGAACTGGACCGCCGGCTGGTTGGTGCCGCTGCTGGTCTGGCGGACGTTCGCCCTGCGCCGCTCCCGGCGCCCGCTGCGCGACGGCGCGATCCTCGGCGCGCTCGTCGCCGTCGCCTTCTCCATCGCCGCCGAGGGGCTCTTCTTCACCGCGCTGGCGCTCGGCGTCTTCGTCGCCGTCTGGGCGCTGCGCCCGGCCCACCGCGCCGAGGCCCGGGCGGTGCTGCCGACCTTCCTGCGCGGGCTCGGGGTGACCGCCGTGGTCGCCGGGGTGCTGCTGGCGTACCCGCTCTGGCTGCACTTCGCCGGCCCGCAGCGCTTCCACGGCACCGGCTTCGACGCGGTCATCCACTCCGAGGACGTCGTCGCGTTCGGGGCGTACCCACGCCGCTCGCTGGCCGGCGAGGTGGGGCTGGGCACCCGGCTGGCGCCGAACCCGACCGAGGAGAACTCGTTCTTCGGGATCCCGCTGCTGCTGCTCGTCGTCGCCTGCTTCGTGGCGCTGTGGCGCCGGGCCGACGCGGGCCGGCGGGCGACGCTCTGGGCGCTGGGCGTGACCGCCGTGGTCTTCACGGTGCTCTCCTTCGGCCCCGAGGCCAAGGTCGACGGGCACCGCGCCGACCTGCCGATGCCGTTCGACCTGCTCGGGCACCTGCCGGTGATGAACGCCGCCCTGCCCGCCCGGCTGGCGCTGGTGGTGGCGCCGGTGATCGGGGTGCTGCTCGCGTACACCGTCGACCGGCTGCGGGCCGATCCGCCCCGGCGCCGCCCGGTGCGGCTGGCCTGGTGGGCGGGGTTCGCGGTGGCGCTGGTGCCGCTGCTGCCGACCCCGCTGCTGACCATCGAACGCGAGCCGATCCCGCGCTTCATCACCGCCGGCACCTGGCGCGAGTACGTCTCCCCGGGCGGGGTGCTGACCCCCGTGCCGCTGACCCTCGACGTCTATCCCGACGGGCAGCGCTGGCAGGCGTACGCGCTGGCGCACCGGCAGGGCGAGTTCGCCATCCCCTCCGGCTTCTTCCTCGGCCCGGGCGGCCCGGACGGCCGGGGCCGGATCGGCCCGCCGCCGCGCCCGTTCAGCGCCATGCTCGACGAGGCCGGTCGGAGCGGGCTGGTGCCGATCATCACCGAGGGCAGCATCCAGGAGGCCCGCGCCGACCTGCGGCACTGGCGGATCGAGACGGTGGTGCTGGCCGACGAGGTGCACGGGGCGAAGTGGCCGGTCGACGAGGACGCGATCCGCCGCACCGTGACCGCGTTGCTCGGCCCGCCCGAGCGGGTGGACGACGTGTGGCTCTGGCGCGTCCCGCAGGGCTGAGTCCCGGTCCACGTCGTGAGCGGCGTCACCGGAGGTGACCGGCCGGTACGGGTCTAGGCTTGGCGGCGTGAGCACGACGACTTCCGGCCTCACGGCCGTCCGCGCAGGCCTCCTCGACTACCAGGCCGCCTGGGACGAGCAGCGCCGGCTGCACGAGTCGGTGGTGGCCGGGGAGCGCGGTGACACCGTGCTGCTCCTGGAGCACCCGAGCGTCTACACCGCCGGCAAGCGCACCGAGCCGTGGGACCGGCCCATGGACGGCACGCCGGTGGTCGACGTCGACCGGGGCGGCAAGATCACCTGGCACGGCCCGGGGCAGCTCGTGGGCTACCCGATCCTGCGGCTGCCGGACCCGGTGGACGTGGTCGCCTACGTCCGCCGCACCGAGCAGCTGCTGATCGACGTCTGCGCCGAGTTCGGGCTGGCCGCCGGCCGGGTCGACGGGCGCAGCGGGGTCTGGGTGCCGGAGGACGACCGGGGCCCGGCCCGCAAGGTGGCCGCCATCGGCATCCGGGTCGCCCGCGGAGTCACCCTGCACGGCTTCTCGATCAACTGCGACTGCGACCTGGGCCACTTCGACCGGATCGTGCCCTGCGGGATCCGCGACGCCGGGGTCACCTCGCTCACCGCCGAGCTGGGCCGCCCGGTCACCGTGGCCGACGTGCTGCCGGTGGTCGAGCGCCACCTGCCGGCCCTCGTCGCGGCCTGACCGTGCGGATCGACCTCGTCACCGTCGTCGTCGCCGAGTACGACCCGGCCATCGACTTCTTCACCGAAGTGCTCGGCTTCGAGCTGGTGGAGGATTCGCCATCGCTGACCAACGACGGCCGCCCGAAGCGCTGGGTCGTCGTCCGACCGCCCGGCGCGCAGACCGGGCTGCTGCTGGCCCGCGCCGACGGGGAGCGGCAGGCGCAGGCCGTCGGCGACCAGGTCGCCGGCCGGGTCGGCTTCTTCCTCCAGGTCGACGACTTCGACGCCACCCACCGCCGGATGGTCGAGGCGCGCGTCGAGTTCGTGCGGCCGCCGCGCACCGAGCCGTACGGCCGGGTCGCCGTCTTCCGCGACATCGCCGGCAACCTCTGGGACCTCCTCGGCCCGGCCTGACCGACAGCGGGACGCGCCCCCACTCACGCTGCCCCGGCCTGACCGCCGACGGGCACCGGGCACCCGCTCACGCCCCGGCGGTCAGACCTGATCGGCCGGTTCGGGCGGGTGCTCCGGCGGCGCACCGCCGCGGCGCCGGAGCCAGGGCTGGCACAGGACGACGGCCCCGCCGATGGCGGCGCCGATCACCGTCTCGACGCCCCGGTCGAAGAGCAGCGACCCCACCGGGCGGGCCGCCGCGAGCTGACCCATCAGCAGGGCCATCGGCGTGATGAACAGCAGCGCCAGCCCGTAGTTGCGCCCCACCAACAGCTCGGTGACGATCTGGAGCGCCGCCACCACCAGGACGGTGGCGACCGGCGAGAACCCCGGCGCGAGCAGGGCCGCGCTGGTCAGCAGCCCGAGCAGGGTGCCGACGATCCGGTGCCCGGCGCGCACCAGCTGGGCGGTGACGCCCCGGGCGCTGAGCGGTACCACCGCCGCCACCATCGCCCAGTACGGGTGCCCGATCCCGATGGCCGTCGCCGCGCCGCCGGCCAGCACCACGGCGACGGCGTAGCGGACCGGCTCCCAGGTCCACACGTGGCGCAGCCGCGCGGGCCGGCTCCGCTGCCGCCGCAGGACACTGCCGACGGCGCCGACGAGCAGCGCGAACAGGCTGCTGAGCCCGGCCACGGCCGCCGCCGTCGGCACGTCGGAGACCGCGTGCGGCACCGACGCCGCGGCGCCGAACCCGAAGACGAGAAAGAGCGGTCCCGGCGGGTGCCAGTCCTGCGCGGCGGCGAGCACGGCACCCGCCGCCGCGACGGCCGCCGCGGTCGGCACCGCGACCCACGCGCGCGACTCCAGGGAGCCGACCAGCACCCCGAGCACCACCGACGCGGTGAGGGCCGCCCCGGCGCTCGCCTGCATCGCCGCCCGGGACAGGTGCACGTGGTTGCGCCCGTAGAGCGAGGTGAACGCGCCGAACGCGGCGTACAGGGACCAGTCCGGGTGGCCGGCCGCCAGCACCGCGAGCAGCGGCACGAGGACGCTGACGCCGGCCCGCAACGCGACCCGGTGGGTACCGTGTGCCTCGCGGAGGTGCAGCAGGTCGCGCAGCGTCGCCCGGAACCGCTCGCCCATCACCTTCCACCGCACCCCCGCTCCTTCATATACCGCTACGGGGTGAGCCGGTGCAGGTCGCGGGGGAAGGCGGTCACCTCCCGGACGTTGGCCGCGCCGGTCAGCCGGGCCACGAAGCGCTCCAGCCCGATGGCGAAACCGCCGTGCGGCGGCATGCCGTGCCGGAACGCGTCGACGTAGCCGGCGTACGGGTCGACGGGCTCGCCGCGCGCCGCGAGCGCCGCCAGGTAGTCGGCGTGCCGGTGCAGCCGCTGCCCGCCCGTCACCAGCTCCAGCCCCCGGAACAGCAGGTCGAACCCGTTGGAGTACGCGGGCCGTGCCGGGTCGGGATGGGTGTAGAAGGGCCGCTTCGCCATCGGGTAGCCGGTGACGAAGAGGAACTCGGAGCCGTGCTCCCGCCGCGCCCACTCCCCCAGCGCCCGCTCGTGCGCCGGGGCGAGGTCCGGCTCGTCGGCCGGCGCGCCGGCGATCTCCAGGGCCTCGGTGAAGTGCACGGCGGGGATCTCCGCCGGCACCTCGGGGGCCTCGACGCCGAGCGTGGCGAGCGCGGAGCCGGCCCGCCCGCGTACCGCGTCGAGCATGCCAGCCACCGTGTGCCGCAGCACGGCCATCACGTCCCGGTGGTCGGTGACGAAGCCGAGTTCGGCGTCGAGAGAGGTGTACTGCGCCAGGTGCCGCACCGTGTCGTGCGGCTCCGCCCGGAACACCGGCCCGACCTCGTAGACCCGCTCGAAGACGCCGACCATGAGCTGCTTGTAGAACTGCGGCGACTGGGCCAGGTACGCGGGCCGGCCGAACCAGTCCAGCGCGAACACGTTCGCCCCGCTCTCGGTGGACGAGCCGACCACCTTCGGTGTGTGGATCTCCACGAAGTCGCGGGCGTCCAGCGCGGCACGGAAGCCGGCCACCGCCGCCGCCGAGACGCGCAGCGCCGCCGAACGGGTCGGGTGGCGCAGCGCCACGGGCGCGTGGTCGAGCTGGGTGGGCAGGCTCGCGGTCAGCGCCGGCCGGTAAAGGTCGAACGGCGGCGGCACGGCGGGCGGGCCGAGCGGTCGTACGGTCGGCTCGGCGACCTCGACCCCGGCGGGAGCGGTCGGGTTCGCGACCACCGTGCCGGTGACCTCGACGACGGTCTCCTCGGTCAGTTTCTCCAGGTCGGCGCGGACGGCCGGGTCGGCGACCACCACCTGGGCGAGGCCGGCGGCGTCCCGGACGATCAGGAACGCCACCGACTTGAGCAGCCGGCGGCGGTGCGCCCAGCCGGCGATCCGGACGGTTGCGCCGACATGGGCGGAGAGCTGGTGGGAAAGGATGCGTTGCACGGCGGTTACCTCCTCGATCAATCGCAACGCGATCCCCGGGAGGTGTGGGCGAGCGGGAGCCTCGCGGTGCCACCACACCTTCGCCCCCGCTGACGGGGGCCTCGTTTCGTCGCCTTTTCACCGGGGCCAGCCGGGCGGGCTCTACTTGGCGTGGTTAGGAAGGGCCCCCTCCTCTACCGGAGGCGTTAGAAAGGTGCCCTTCCTTACACGTCGTTCTTCCCGCAGCTCGGGAGGGTCTTCGCGGTCCGGCGCCAGACCGCCTCACAGCAACCGGCGGCTCTCTCGGCTGGCGGATCGGGCCGCTACTCGGCTCCGTCACAGCTCTGCCGGGAACCGTAGCACCCCGCCGGCGCCTACTGTGACGCGATTTTCCCGCCTCCGGTGTCCGGCGTCACAAGCCTTCCGGCGTGACGCCGGTCGCCCGCGGTACATCGACGGCGGCCGTCGGGCGTAGGCTCGGTTTTGTGACGATCGAGCACTCCGCGCCGACGACCGGCCAGGTAGCGCGCACCGCGACGCCCGCCCCCGAGGGGCGGCGTCTGCTCCGCATCGAGGCGCGCAACGCCGAGACGCCGATCGAGCGCAAACCGCCGTGGATCAAGGTCAAGGCCAAGATGGGACCGGAGTACACCCAGCTGCGCGGGCTCGTCTCGCGCGAGGGGCTGCACACCGTCTGCCAGGAGGCCGGCTGCCCCAACATCTACGAGTGCTGGGAGGACCGGGAGGCCACCTTCCTCATCGGTGGCGACCAGTGCACCCGGCGCTGCGACTTCTGCCAGATCGACACCGGCAAGCCGGCCGAGTTCGACGCCGACGAGCCGCGCCGGGTGGCCGAGTCGGTGGTCTCGATGGGCCTGCGCTACGCGACCATCACCGGCGTGGCCCGGGACGACCTGCCCGACGGCGGCGCCTGGCTCTACGCCGAGACCGTCCGGCAGATCCACGCCCTCCAGCCCGGCTGCGGCGTGGAGCTGCTGATCCCCGACTTCAACGCGGTCCCCGAGCAGCTCGCCGAGGTCTTCGGCGCCCGCCCGGAGGTGCTCGCGCACAACGTGGAGACCGTGCCGCGGATCTTCAAGCGGATCCGGCCGGCGTTCCGCTACGAGCGCTCGCTGGACGTGATCCGGCAGGCCCGCGCCGACGGGCTGGTCACCAAGTCCAACCTGATCCTGGGCATGGGCGAGGAACGCGCCGAGGTCTCCCAGGCGCTGCGTGACCTGCACGACGCCGGCTGCGAGCTGATCACCATCACGCAGTACCTGCGCCCCTCCCCGCGGCACCACCCGGTCACCCGCTGGGTGAAGCCGGAGGAGTTCGTCGAGCTGCGCGAGGAGGCCGAGGAGATCGGCTTCGCGGGCGTGATGAGCGGGCCGCTGGTGCGCTCGTCGTACCGGGCCGGCAGGCTCTACCGGCAGGCGCTGGAGGCCCGCGAGGACGCCCCGGTCACCGCGGGCTGACCCACCCGGCCGGCGCGCCGGCACCGCCGCACGTCGCGACGAGCTTCCGCCCCCCGGGCGACCCTCGATCGGGGGTCAGCGGGGGGCGGTGGGCTCGCCGAGCAGGCCGAGGCGGTGGGCCAGCGCGGCGGCCTCCACGCGGTTGCTCACGTCGAGCTTGGCGATGATCCGGGAGACGTGCACGCTGGCCGTCTTCGGCGAGATGAAGAGCTGCTCGGCGATCCGGCTGTTGCTGTGCCCCTCCGCGACCAGGCGCAGCACCTCCCGCTCGCGCAGGGTGAGCAGGTCCGCGCCGGGGCGGCCCCGGGTGGCCCCGCGCAGGCCGACCCGGCGGGCCAGCGTGGCGGCCTGCTCCGCGAGCGGCGCCGCGCCGAGCCGGTCGGCGATCGCGGCTGCCTCGCCCACCGCCGCCGCCACCTCGTCCCGCTCCCCCGCCGCGGCCACCGCCTCGGCGAGCGCCAGCAGCGCGCGTCCGAGCGGGTACGGCTGCCCGTCCGCCCGCCACGCCGCGACCGCCGCCCGCCACGCCGCGAGCGCCTGGTCGCCGGCCGCCAGGAGGGCGCCCACCTGGGCGGCGTGCGCCCGCTCGGCCGGGCAGCGGGCCGGCAGGCCGGCGGCGAGCGCGGACACCGCGGCGGCCAGCTCGGGGTCGCCGGCCCGGGCGGCCGTGCGGGCGACGGCGCTGAGCACCGGCCACCCCTCGCGGGGCAGCTGCGGCAGGCGCTCGTCGGCCAGCGCCGCGTGGGCCGCGCGTACGGCCTCGGCGCGGTCGTCGGCCGCCAGCGCCGCCTCGATCCGCAGCTCCCGCAGCGGCAGCCGGTGGTTCGGCCACAGGTAGGGCCGGGCCAGGAAGCCGAGGGCGCGGCCCACCAACTCGTCCGCGGCGGGGTGGCCTCGGGCCAGCCGCAGGCCGGCGCGGAGCTGGAGCCAGTGCAGCCCCGAGACGCCCGGCAGGTCGATCCGGGCGGCGTCCGCGCAGGCGGCGTCGGCCTCGTCCCAGCGGCCCAGGGCGATCAGCGCCTCGGCCTGGTTCGACAGCAGGTAGGCGCCGGTGGAGCGGCTGATGCCGACCCGCCGCGCCTCGGTCACCCCGGCGGCGGCCGCGTCGGCGGACTCGGCGTACCGGCCCAGCTCGAAGAGCACGTCGGAGAGGTGGACCAGGGCGCTCACCAGCGCCGGCGCGTTCCCGGCCGCGCGGGCCCGTTCCGCCACCCGGCGCAGCTCGGCCAGGCCGAGGTCGACCGAGGCCGCGGTGCGGCAGAGCAGCACGATCCGGGCCGGCAGCAGCTCCAGGTCCTCGCCGAGCGCCTCGGCCGCCGCCGTCGCCTCGGCCGCGAGCGCGCCGGCCTGCTCGGGGTCGATCCTGATCAGGTGCGCCGCGATGTCGGCGAGGAGCCGGACCCGCTCCGGCCCGTCCGGCACCCCCGAGGCCAGCCGGTACGCCTCCCGCAGCTCCGTCGTGCCGTCGCTCTTGCCGAGCATGGCCAGCATCCGGCCGCGCCGGTCCAGCAGCCGCGCGGCGCGCAGCGGCTCGGCGTCGGTGTCCACCTCGGCCAGGGCGGCCCGGGTGAGGGTGAGCGCGCGCTGGTAGTCGCCGGCGGTGGTGGCCGCCGCGATGGTCTCCTCCAGCACCGCGAGGTGGTCCATGTCGAGCCGGTCGGCCGCGTCGGGCACCAGCTCCCACAGCTCCAGCACCCGCTCCAGCAGCCGGCTCTGCTCCGCGTACGCGTACCGGTCGGCGGCGGCGCGGGCGGCGGTGCGGGCGGTCACCAGGGCGCGGGGGTGGTCGTGGGCGGCGTACCAGTGGTGGGCGATCTCGGCCGGGGCGCGACCGGCGACGACCAGGTGCGGCTGCGCCTCGATGGCCGCCGCGAAGCGGGCGTGCAGCCGGGCGTGCTCACCGGGCAGCAGCTCGTCGTGCACCGCCTCGCGGACCAGGGCGTGCCGGAACTCGTAGTCGCCCTCCGGGTCGGCCACGACGAGCTGGGCGGCGACGGTGGCGCGCAGCGCGTCCTCCAGCTCGGGCTCGGGCAGCCCGGCCACCTCGGCGATGAGCTGGTGGGCGAAGCGGGTGCCGCCGGCGGCGGCGATGCGCAGCACCCGCTGGGCCGGGTCGGGCAGCCGGTCCACCCGGGCCAGCAGCAGGTCGCGCAGCGTCTCGGGCAGCGCGGCGCAGCCGACCGGGCCGCCGGCCGCGGCCAGCTCCTCGATGAAGAACGGGTTGCCCTGGGTGCGGTCGTGGATGTGGTCGACCGCCCGGGCGAGCGGCTCGGCGCCGAGCAGGTCGGCCAGGATCGCGCCGGTGCCGTCCCGGTCGAGGCGGCCCAGCTCGATCCGTTCGACGCCGCGGGCCCGGTCCAGCTCGGCGAGGAAGGGCCGCAGCGGGTGCCCGCGGTGCAGCTCGTCGGTGCGGTAGGTGCAGACCAGCAGCAGCCGGGCGGTGCGGGCGGCCCGCACCAGGAAGGCGATGAGGTCGCGGGTGGACCGGTCGGCCCAGTGCAGGTCCTCGATCACCAGCACCAGGGGCTGCCCGGCGGCGAGCCGCTCGAACAGCTCGGCGACCAGGTCGAACAGGTAGCCGCGCGGGGCGTCCGAGACCGGCGCCGGGGCGGGCGCGGCGACACCGACCGGCCCCCGGGCCAGCTCCGGCAGGAGGCGGGCGAACTCCGCCTCGTACCCGTCGAATACGCCGGGGCCGTCGCGGCGCAGCACCGCGCGCAGTGCCGCCGCGAACGGCGCGAAGGGCAGGCCGGCCTCGCCGAGTTCGAGGCACTGGCCGACCAGCAGGCGGGCCCCGGCGTCGGTAGCCGACCGGCCGAACTCCTCCGTCAGCCGGGTCTTGCCCACCCCGGCCTCGCCGCCGACCAGCACGGTGGTCGGCTCGCCGACGCGGGCCCGGGCGAGGGCGTCGCGCAGGGCCGCGAGTTCCGGCTGTCGGCCCACGAGGACGGTGCTGGCGGCGCGTGCGGTCACGGCACCGAGCATGCCACGCCCCTCGCCGCCCTCGATTCCGCTGACCGGCCGGCCGGCGACCGACGGCCCGGCCGTCGCCGGGGCGGGCTGCCCGCCGGACGGCGCCGGCCGCGGCGGGGCGCCGGCCCCCGCCGGGACGGTGGCGGCCCCCGCCGGGACGGTGGTGGTCTCCTGCGGGAGGGTGGCGGCCCTCGACGGGTCGGTGGCGGCCCCCGGGGGCGCGGGGGCGCTCACCGGCGGACGTCGCCGGCGCGGCCCGGGTGCTGCCACCGGCCGAGCCAGCCGCGCGTGGAGCGGCGTGGCAGGGCGCGGGCGAGCCGGTCGGCCGCGGCCTCGGCGTGCAGCTCGGCGGCGTGCGTACGGTGGATGGAGAGGATGAAGTCCGCGTCGGTGCCGAACATCTCGGGCTCCCTGAGGTCGTCGTCGCTGTCGACCCTGACTCTCCGCGCGAAGGTGCCCCCGGGGCATGGGTGCGCCGCCTGATCTTCGCCCGTTTCCCCGCCTTACTCCCGACCGCTGGGGGCGGTACGGCGGCGTAAGGTACTCAGCCCGGCCGCGGGTGATCGCGGCGTGCGGCGACCACTAGACTCAGCGGCATGGCAAAGCCCCAGGAGAAGGTCTCGTTCGGCCAGCGGCTGAAGCAGATCGGGATGGTGTTCAAGTTCACCGCCAAGCAGGACAGGTGGTTCGCGCCGCTGGCCGCCGGCGCGGTGCTGATCCCGCTCGCGCTCACCGTGGTCGCGGTCCTGCTCTGGGGCTGGATCTGGCTGCCGCTGGGCATCCTGCTCGCCCTGCTCTGCCTGCTGATCGTGCTCAACCTGCGGTCCAACCGGGCGATGATGAACGCCGCCGAGGGGCAGCCGGGCGCGGCGGCCCAGATCATGGAGAGCATGCGCGGCGACTGGCGGGTCACCCCGGCCGTCAGCTCCACCACCCAGATGGACATGGTCCACCTGGTCATCGGCCGGCCCGGCGTGATCCTGCTGGCGGAGGGCAACCCGCAGCGGGTGCGCGGCCTGCTCGGCCAGGAGAAGCGACGGCTTGCCAAGGTCATCGGCAACGCACCGCTGCACGACTACGTGATCGGGCAGGAGGAGGGCCAGCTGCCGGTCCGCAAGTTGCGGATGACCCTGATGCGGCTGCCGCGCACGCTCAGTGGCAAGGACGTCAACTCCCTCGACAAGCGGCTCAAGGCGCTCACCGCCCGCCCGCAGATGCCCAAGGGCGCGATCCCGAAGAACATGCGGCCCCCGCGCGGCGCGTTCCGCCAGTCGCGCGGTCGCTGACCCACCGGGACGTACGCAACGAGAGCCGGGCCCTGTCGGGCCCGGCTCTCGCGTCTCTCCCCCTCCCGCGCGTCCCGCTCCTCGGCGATCTTGCAGTTTCGGCCCCACCTCTGCCGCTCATGCCCCGTTCGTCCGGGCAGGAAATGCAAGATCGCGGGAGGGAGGAGGGGCGGGCGGGGAGGGGCGGGGGGTCAGGGGCGGGGGGCGTCGGTGACGACCGAGCCCGCGAGGCGGTCGTGCAGGCCGCGGCGGTGGTTGTCCATCAGCAGGGCCGGCACTACGAGGGCGAGCAGCACGCCGCGCAGCAGCCCCCGGACGAGGCCGATGCGCCCGCCGTCGGCCCAGGCGACGCAGCGGATCTTCGTGATGAACATGCCCGGCGTCTGGGCGAACAGCCCGAGGAAGAAGCCGTACTCCAGGATCAGCACCAGCACGGGCGCCCACCCGTCGCGGACCGGGTCGGCGAAGCCCCGGGCGGCGAGGAGGCAGAGCACCCAGTCGATCACCAGCGCGCCGAACCGGCGGCCCAGGCTGGGCGGGGTGAAGGCGAGATCGGACGCGGGCGGCACGGGGCGGTCAGGCGGGTTGCTCACAACGGTCAAGGGTATCCAGGGCGTACGGGCGGCTCGGGGACGGTCGCCGGCACCCCGAGCGCAAAAAGGGACCAAAGCGAGCAAGTGTCAATACACTGGCACAGCCGGTGGTGTTCCGTCGCCGCTCGCCTTCGCCGGAGCAGCACGGATGACGCTCCGCGAGGGACGTAACACGGCAGAAACACTCAAGACACGGCCGGGCAACCGCGCGGCCATAGCGTCGCCAGGAGCCTAGCCACCCGTGGACGTGCCAGGAGGACGTGTGTTCGCCAATCCCGAGGAACTCCTGCGATACCTCAAGAACGAGGACGTGAAGTTCGTCGACGTACGTTTCTGTGACCTGCCCGGCGTGATGCAGCACTTCAACCTGCCGGTCGAGTCCGTCGACGACGAATTCTTCACCGAGGGCCTGGCCTTCGACGGTTCGTCGATCCGCGGTTTCCAGGCGATCCACGAGTCGGACATGCTCCTGCTCCCGGACGTCGCCACCGCCTTCATCGACCCCTTCCGGGCGCAGAAGACCCTCGCGCTCAACTTCTTCATCCACGACCCGTTCACCCGCGAGGCCTACAGCCGGGACCCGCGCAACGTGGCGAAGAAGGCCGAGGCGTACCTGGCGGCCAGCGGCATCGCCGACACCGCCTACTTCGGCGCGGAGGCGGAGTTCTACATCTTCGACTCCATCCGCCACGAGACCTCGGCGCACCAGTCGTTCTACTACATCGACTCGGTCGAGGGCGCCTGGAACTCCGGCCGCGAGGAGCCGGGCGGCAACCGCGGCTACAAGACCCCGTACAAGGGCGGCTACTTCCCGGTGCCGCCGGTGGACCACTACGCCGACCTGCGCGACAGCATCGTGCGCCGGCTGGTCGACACCGGGTTCACCGTGGAGCGCTCGCACCACGAGGTGGGCACCGCCGGCCAGTCCGAGATCAACTACCGGTTCTCGACCCTGCTGCACGCGGCCGACCAGCTCCAGCTCTTCAAGTACATCGTGAAGAACGAGGCGTGGGCCAACGGCAAGACCGCCACCTTCATGCCGAAGCCGCTCTTCGGCGACAACGGCTCCGGCATGCACACCCACCAGAGCCTGTGGCTGAACGGCGAGCCGCTGTTCTACGACGAGACCGGCTACGCCGGCCTGTCGGACATGGCCCGCTGGTACATCGGCGGCCTGCTGCACCACGCCCCGTCGCTGCTGGCCTTCACCAACCCGACGGTCAACTCGTACCGCCGGCTGGTGCCGGGCTTCGAGGCGCCGGTCAACCTGGTCTACTCGCAGCGCAACCGCTCCGCCTGCACCCGCATCCCGGTGACCGGCAGCAACCGGAAGGCCAAGCGCGTCGAGTTCCGCGTGCCGGACCCGTCGGCCAACGTCTACCTGGCCTTCTCGGCGATGATGATGGCCGGCCTGGACGGCATCAAGAGCAAGATCGAGCCGCCGGCGCCGATCGACAAGGACCTGTACGACCTGCCGCCGGAGGAGTGGGGCGACGTCAAGCAGGTGCCGGGCTCGCTGCCCGAGGTGCTCGACGCGCTCGAGGCCGACCACGACTACCTGCTCGACGGCGGCGTCTTCACGCCCGACCTGATCTCCACCTGGGTCGAGTGGAAGCGGACCAACGAGGTCGACCCGGTGCGCCTGCGCCCGACCCCGCACGAGTTCGCCATGTACTTCGACTGCTGACGCATCAAAGGATCGCAGAAGGAAGGCCCTGGGCGAACCCAGGGCCTTCCTTCTTGTGAGCCTGCCGCTGTCCTGCCACTCCATCCGCACCGGCCGGGCCGCTCCGCGACTCGCGTGATCGGTGGAACACCATGGCTGTCACCCGAGGGTTTGACAGCCATGGCGTTCCACTCGACGCGACCGATCCGCGCTCAGGCGTCCGCACCGCCCGTCGAGGCGGCAACGCACCGCTGAGCGACGCGGCCGGAGCGGTTGCTTCGCCCGGCCGCGCAACGGCCACCCACATACCTTCGCGTCCGTTATATTGCGGGCGTGGACACACCGCTGCGCGAACCCACCTTCCTGATCCTCACCGCGCTAGCCGGCGAGCCGATGCACGGCTACGGCCTGATCGGCGAGGTCGCCAGCCTCTCCGACGGGCGCGTGTCGCTGCGCCCCGGAACCCTCTACGGGGCGCTCGACCGACTCGTTGACGCCGGCCTGGTGACAGTCGACCGGGAGGAGGTGGTGGACGGCCGGCTGCGCCGCTACTACCGCCTCTCCCCCACCGGCGACGCCACCCTCGCCGCCGAGACCGAACGCCTACGCCGCAACGTCGAGGCCGCCACCGCCCGGCTACGCGCCCGCGTGGCCCGGCCACTCGCCCCGCGTACCGCCGGAGGGTTGGTATGAACGGGCTGGAGCGGCGTTACCACCGCCTGCTGCGTGCGTACCCGGCCGAGTACCGGCGGGCGCGCGGCGCCGAGATCGTCGGCACGTACCTCGACCTGGCCGGGCCGGGCCGGCGCTGGCCGTCCCCGGCCGACGCCGCCGACCTGCTGCGCGGCGGCCTCCGCCAGCGGCTGCGGGCCGCCGGGGCCGCCGACCTGATCCCGGGCGTACGCCTCGCCGCCGTCCTCGCCTTCCTCACCGCGACCGCCTTGGCGGCTGTCTGGTCGGTGCTGGAGCTGGACCCGCCGATGGCGGAGTGGGGCGTGCCGAGCGCAGGGCCGTTCGTCTCGCTCGGGATCGGGGTGTGGGCCGCCTGGCTGCTCGCCGCGGCGGTGCACGTGCTGGCACCGGGCCGGTGGACCCGCCGGGGCGTGGCCCTCGCCCTGCTGCTCACGGTGGCGGTCGTGCCGGTCGCGGCCCTCGTCGGCCTGCCCCGCCCGCCGTTGTTCGTGCTGCTGCCGCAGGTCGGGTTGGGGCTGGTGGCGCTCGGCCTGCCCGAGCGGCTGCCAGCGCTGCTCCGGGCGGCACCCCTGCTCGCCATCGCCGCCGCCGGCCTCGCGGGTGTCAACCTGCTGGCCAGCTACGACTTCCACATCAGCTACTACGGCTGGACGGCGAGCCAGATCCTGCCCGGCGCCGCCGTGGTGCTGCTCGTCGTGGTGCTGCTGCTCGGGACGGGGCTAGCCCTGCGGGCCGACCGCCGGGGTGGCTGGGCCCTACTCACCCTGCTCACCCCGATCGGCCTGCTCTCCCTGCGCCCGCTGGCCGACGCGCTGTACGGCCAACTGCGCGGGTTTCCGGCCACCCCGGGCTGGTCCGCGCTCGCCGCCACGGCCGTCGTGGTCGGCCTGGCCGGCCCCGCGCTGCTGCCGCTGGCGGTCGCCCTGCGCGGGCGTGTGCGCGGACCCGGCCCGGTCGGGCCCGTCGGCCGCTGCCCGACCTGCGGGGCACATCGTTGAGCACGCCGTCCCAGTCGATCAGCGGGGCCCGTCAGGCCGGCGGCGCGGCACGGGCCCGGCGCAGCCGGAGCAGGCCCCAGACCGCCAGCCCGACGACCAACGCGGTCATCGCCAGCGCGCCCGGGGCCTTGCTGAACCGGGCCAGGTTGGCGCCGTCGGGCAGGGTGAGGAAGGCCACCGCCGCGCAGGGCAGCACGAACCAGGTGGTCCGGGTCGCGGCGACCGCGAGCAGGGCCAGCGGCCAGGTGGCGTACCAGGGGTGGAAGACCGGGGCGAGGAGGACCGTGGCGGCCAACGCCAGCCCCGCGCCGAGCAGGGTCACCCGGGGCCGGGCGGCGGCCAGGCGGGCCACCCGCTGCCGGACGTCGTTCAGCCCGCGCAGCTGCGACCAGGCCCGCCACCACAGCGCCGCCACGAGCACGGCGAGCAGCAGCAGCGCCACCGCGCGGGTCACCGGCACTGCGGCCGGGTCCCGGCCGACGAGCCCGCCCGCGTAGTCGACGACAAAGCCCACCGCCGTCGGCGGGGACGTCCACTGCTCGGAGTCGCCGCTGCGGCTCAGCCCGCCCACCCAGCCGAGCCCGAGCCCGGACAGCAGCGAGGCGACCGCCACCGCGCCGAGCGCCCCGCCGGCCAGCCACCCGGCGTCGCGCAACAGCGCCCGTACGGTGTAGCGGCCCAGCACCGCGGCCAGCGCCGCGAAGGGGAGCACCACCACGGCGGTGGCCTTCACCGTCACCGCCAGCCCGAGCAGCACCCCGGCCACCAGCAGCGGCTTCGGCTTGCCGGGCCGGCGGACCAGCACCAGCAGGCCCAGCAGCAGCAGGCCGAGCATCACCGCGTCGTTGTGCGCGCCGGCCACCAGGTGCACCCCGACCAGCGGGCAGGCGAGCACCAGCCAGGCCGCCCGGCGGGTGGGCACGCCGGCCGCCCGGGCCAGCCCCGGCAGGCAGAGGGCGGCCAGCAGCAGCCCGGCGACGGAAACCAGCCGGAGCGCCACGACCGTACCCACCAGGCCGCCGCCGAGGGCCACGGCGAGCGCGGCGAGCAGCACGAAGAACGGCCCGTACGGCGCGGGCGTGTCCCGCCAGATCGGCGCGACCGACTCCACCCAGGGGCAGCCGGCCTCGGCCACCCCGGTCGCGTACGGGTCGACGCCGTGCGCGTACGCCCAGCCCTGGCAGGCGTAGGAGTAGACGTCCCGGCTGCCCAGCGGTGGGGTGACCAGCAGCGGCAGCGCCCACAGTCCGGCGGTCAGGTACGCCCACCGCGTCGACGGCACGCCCCGGCGCAGCGCCCACCAGGCACCGACCAGCAGGGCCGTGCCGACCAGCCAGGCGCCCAGCACCAGCAGCCCGGTGTCCGACCGCCAGCGGTCCGCCGGGGTGGCGTCCAGCGGGATCGACGGCAGCGCCCCGCCCAGCCAGCCGGCGACGGCCAGCAGCACCGCCCCGGCCAGGCCGGCGTACCGGGCCAGGCGGGCGGCGCCGGGCGTCGGCGGGGTGTCGGGCGAGGTGGGCCGCGAGGTGTCGGGCGGGGTCGGTGGCGGGGAGCCGGGAGTGGTCACCGGCGTCTTCTCCTCAGTCCACGGCGGCCGGCCGGCGGGCCGCCCGAGCCGACCGTACCAAGCGGACGGCCACCACGATCACCAACAGCGTCATCAGCGGGGCGCCGGCCGTCTTGCTGTACCGGGCCAGCCCGGTGCCGTCCGCGAGGACCAGGAACGCCGAGACGATCGCGACGACCGCGAACCAGCCGGTGCGCCGCGACGTGGCCGCGAGCACGGCCAGCGGCCAGGTCCAGTACCAGGGGTGGAACAGCGGGGCGAGCGCGACGGTGGCGGCCAGCGCCAGGCCGGCGTGCCACAGCGGCTCCCGGGTGCGGGCCCGCCACCACAGCCAGATCAGCACCAGCGCGAGCACGGCCATCCCGATCCCCCGGGTGACCGGCAGCGGGTCGCCGTGCCAGCCGAACGGCGCGGCGAGGTAGGCGACGGTCTGCCCCACCGCCGTCGGCGGCGAGGTCCAGGCGATCACCAGGCCGCCCTGCTCCAGCCCGGTGACCCAGCCGAAGCCGAGGCCGGTGGCGAGGGTCGCGCCGACGACCGCCGCGAGCGCCCCGCCGACCACCCACCCGCCGTCGCGGAGCAGCGCCCTGATCGAGTACGCCCCGACGATCGCGGCGAGCGCCGCGAACGGCACCACCACCAGCGCGGTGATCTTGACGGCGGCGGCGAGGCCGAGCAGCGCTCCCCCGGCGAGCAGCGGACCGGGGCGGCCCGGCCGGGCCGCCACCACCGCCAGCCCGGCCACGAGCAGCCCCACCATCAGGGCGTCGTTGTGCGCCCCCGAGACCAGGTGCACCCCGATCAGCGGCGAGCCCAGCGCCAGCCAGACCGCCCGGCCCGCCGGCACCCCGCAGCGCCGGGCCAGCACCGGCAGGCAGGCCGCGGTCAGCCCCACCCCGGCCACCGCGAGCAGCCGGAACAGCACGATGCTGCCGTACAGCGACCCGGTCGCCTCCACCACCGCTCCGGCGAGCAGCACGAACAGCGGCCCGTACGGGGCCGACGTGTCCCGCCAGATGTAGGAGATGGTGTCCAGCCACGGGCAGGGCAGCGCCGAGACGCCCTGCTCGTACGGGTTGATGCCGGCGGAGTAGCTGGCGCCCTGGCAGGCGTACGCGTAAACGTCCCGGCTGCCCAGCGGCGGCGCGACCAGCAACGGCAGCAGCCAGAGCCCGACGGTCACCAGGGCCCAGCGGGTCGACGGCACCCGGCCGCGCAGCGCCCACCAGGCGTACGCCATCAGGCCGGTGCCGACCGCCCAGGCGGCGATGATCAGCGGGCCGTGCGGACCCTGCCAGATGCTGACCGGGGTGGGGCGCAGGTCGCCGTCGGGCAGCGCTCCGCCGAGGAACGCGGCCACGGCGAGCAGCGTCGAGCCGGCCAGGCCGAGCCAGCGCGCGAGGTGGTGAGGCACGCCGGACATGCTGCCAGTACGGTGGTCGCGGTACGGAGGTGGGCATGCGGCGCAGTCGGGTGGTGGCGGTGGCCGCCGCGTCCGCCGTGCTCCTCGGCGTGACGTATCTCGCCCTCCCGCCGACCGGTTCCGACCTCGCAGCGCAGGTCGCCCGGGCCGACTTCTTCGCCGCCCACGGCCTCGCCCCGGTCGACCTGCGGTGGTACGGCGGGGTCCAGCAGTTCGGCTACAGCCTGGTCTCCCAGCCGGTGATGGCGCTGCTCGGGGTGCGGGTCACCGGCGCGCTGGCGCTGGTGGCGGCGGCGACCGCGTTCGCGGCGCTGCTGGTGCGCACCGGGGTGCCGCGGCCGCTGCTCGGCAGCCTGGTCGGAGTCGTCACCATCGCCGGCAACCTGGTCTCGGGCCGGGTGACGTACGGCCTCGGGGTGGCCTTCGGCCTCGGCGCGCTGCTCGCCCTCACCCTTCCCCGCGGCCCGGCCGCACCGGCCGACGCCCGGCGGCTGCTGGTGACCACCGGCCTGGTCGACTCCGGCCCGGACCGGCGGGCCCGGCGGCGGCAGCTCGCGCGGCTCGGGCTGGCGGTCGCCGGGGCGCTGCTGGCCTCGGCGACGAGCCCGGTGGCGGGCCTCTTCGTCGGCCTGGCCGGCGCGGCGCTGCTGCTCACCCGCCGGTACGCCGACGGCCTGGCGCTCGGCGTCGCCGCCGCGCTGCCGCTCGGGGCGGCCGCGCTGCTCTTCGGCGACGGCGGCTGGATGAACATCAGCCGCACCGACACGCTGCGCGCCGTGCTGACCAGCCTGCTGGTCGCCGCGCTGGTGGCGTACCGGCCGGTGCGCGTGGGTGCGCTGCTCTCGGCGGCCGGGGTGCTGGCGGCGGCGCTGGCGCACACCCCGGTCGGGCTGAACGCCACCCGGCTGGCCGTCATGTTCGCCCTTCCACTGCTGGCCGCCGCCGCCCGCCCCCCGGCCCGGCTGACGCGGTGGTGGGCCCGCCGCGGCCGGGGCGCGGCGGGCTCGGCCCGGCCGTCACCCGGGGGCTCCTCGGCCCGCTCGCCGTCGCAGGGGCGGGGCACGGTCGGGGGCCGTGTCGCGCTGGCCGCGCTGCTGGCGGCGGTGTGCTGGTGGCAGCCGCCGGTGCCCCCCGCCGACCTGCACAGCGTCGACGACCCGACCGGCCGGGCCGCGTACTTCACGCCGCTGCGGGAGTTCCTCGACGGGCAGCGGCTCACCGGCCGGGTCGAGGTGCCGCCGACCCGCAACTACTGGGAGGCGGCGAGGCTGGGCGAGGTGCCGTTGGCCCGGGGCTGGCTGCGGCAGGCCGACATCGACCGGAACCCCCTGTTCTTCACCACCGTCCCGGGCGCGGCCGGCACCGGGGTGCCGCTGACCGCCGCGAGCTACCGGGACTGGCTGGCCGAGAACGCGGTGCAGTTCGTCGCGGTGCCGGACGCCCCGCTGTCGTGGGTGGGGCGGGCCGAGGCCGAGCTGGTCACGGGCGGCCTGCCGTACCTCACGCCCGTCTGGTCCGGCCCGCACTGGCGGGTCTGGGCGGTCGCCGAGCCGACCCCGATCGTCGGCGCGCCGGCCGACCTCGTCGCGCGGGACGGCGCCTCGGTGACCTTCCAGGCGCCGGCCGCCGGCACGGTGCCGGTCCGGGTGCGGCACAGCCGCTGGCTGACCGCCTCCGGCGGCGCCACCGTCGCCGCCGACGGCGACTGGACCGCGGTGACCGTGCCGCGCGCCGGGACGTACCGCCTCGGCAGCTGACCGAGGCGCCTCCCGCTTTTTGCCACCTCGGCAACGTTCCTTGCTCCCTCCGCCGGCGGCGCGCACGATCGACGCGACAGGTCACCGAGGGCAGCGCACAGGAGGACGAGACGTGCACCACGAGGCGACGGCCGGAGACCCCCGGCAGGGCCACCATCATCACCACCACCATGACGCTCCGGCGGCGCCGGTGGTCGCCCCGCGGCCGCACCCGGACGTGGACGACGAGACCGCGCGGTTCTGGGAGGAGCTCTACCAGCGGCGCGACCGGGTCTGGAGCGGCCGGGCGAACCCGGTCCTGGTCGAGGTCGCCGGGGCGCTGCCGGCCGGCACCGTGCTGGACCTCGGCTGCGGTGAGGGCGGCGACGCGATCTGGCTGGCCGGGCAGGGCTGGCGGGTGACCGCGGTCGACGTCGCCGAGACCGCTCTCGCCCGGGCGGCCGAGGAGGCGTCCGCCGCCGGGGTCGCCTCCCGCATCGAGTTCCGCCGGCACGACCTCACCCGGACCTTTCCGCCGGGCTCGTTCGACCTGGTCTCCGCCCAGTTCCTCCAGTCGCCGCTGGAGTTTCCCCGGGCACGGCTGCTCCAGTCGGCGGCCCGGGCCGTGGCCCCCGGCGGCCGGCTGCTCGTCGTCGAGCACGGCGAGGTCCCGCCGTGGGGGCGCGCCGACCACCCGGACGTGCGCCTCCCCACCCCGCAGGAGACGTTCGCGTCGCTCGACCTCGACCCTGACCGGTGGCACACCGAGCGGCTCGACGCGTCGCGCCGCCAGGGCACCGGCCCGGACGGCGAGATCGGGACCCTGGTCGACAACGTGGTGCTGGTGCGCCGCACGCGGTAGCCCCGGCGGCGGCCGGAACACCCCGGCCGGGCCCGGCCGGCTCAGCCGTCGAGGACCCGTTCCATCGCCGCGCGGGAGCGGCGGCCGGTGCGCAGGTACTCGTCGAGGAACTCGCCGGGATCGTCGCGGCCGAGCAGCCGGACCACCCCGGCCAGCTCGACGCCGTGCCGGGGCAGCTGGTCACCGGCCCGGCCGCGCACCAGCATCAGCGCGTTGCGGACCTGCGCGGCCAGGGTCCAGCCGGCCGCCATCTCGGTGGCGTCCGTCGGGTCGACCAGGCCCGCGTCCCGGGCCGCCGCGAGGGCGTCGAGCGTACGCGTGCCGCGCAGCTCCGGGACCGTCCCGGCGTGCCGGAGCTGGAGCAGCTGCACCGCCCACTCGACGTCGGCGAGGCCGCCCCGCCCGAGCTTGGTGTGGGTCGCCGGGTCGGCGCCCCGGGGCAGCCGCTCGTGCTCCACCCGCGCCTTGATCCGGCGGATCTCCACCACCTGCTCGCGGGTCAGCCCGTCGGCCGGGTAGCGGACCGGGTCGACCATCGCCTCGAACTCCGCGCCGAGGTCGGCGTCGCCGCAGACGAACCGGGCGCGCAGCAGCGCCTGCGCCTCCCACACCTTCGACCAGCGGGCGTAGTACTGCGCGTACGCGGCGAGGCTGCGCACGAGCGGGCCCTGCCGGCCCTCCGGGCGCAGGTCGGCGTCCACGCCCAGCGGCGGGTCGGGCGCGGGCATGCCGAGCAGGCGGCGCAGTTCCTCGGCGATCGCGTGGGCGGCGGCGCTCGCCGCGCCGGCCGCGTTCTCGCCGGCCGGGGGGTCGTAGACGAAGAGCACGTCGGCGTCGGAGAGGTAGTTCGACTCGTACCCGCCCAGGCGGCCCATGCCGATCACGGCGAAGCGCAGCCCCGGCATGGGCGGCTGGGCCGCCCGGGCGGCCCGCAGCGCCGCGGCCAGGGTGGCGTCGGTGACGTCGGCGAGCGCGGCACCCACGGCGGTGACGTCGGCGAGGCCGAGCGCGGCCCGCCCGCCGTCGGGCCGGGGCGGCGACGGGGCCAGCGAGCCGGCCCGGCTCAGCAGGTCGGCGCAGGCGACGCGGACCAGCTCCCGGCGGCGCAGCGCGCGGATGGCCCGGGTGGCCTCGACAGGGTCGGCGTGCCGGGCCGCCGCGGCGGCGAAGCCCTCGCAGAGCACCCCCCTCGGCCGGGGGGTCAGCTCGCTCTCCTCGGCCAGCATCCGCAGCGCCTCCGGCTCGCGGGCCAGCAGGTCGGCGGCGTAGCGGGAGGAGGAGAGCACCCGGGCCAGCCGGCGGGCCACCGGCCCGGAGTCGCGCAGCAGGCGCAGGTACCAGGGCGTGCTGCCGAGCTTGTCGGAGACCTGCCGGTAGTTGAGCAGGCCGCGGTCCGGCTCGGGGGCGTCGGCGAACTCGCTGAGCAGCACCGGCAGCAGGGTGCGCTGGATGGCCGCCGTGCGGCTCACCCCGCCGGTGAGCGCCTGGAGGTGCCGCAGCGCCCCGGCCGGGTCGGCGAAGCCGAGGATCTCCAGCCGGTGCCGGGCCGCCTCCGGGGTCAGCCGCAGCCCGTCGGCCGGCACCCGGGCCACCGACTCCAGCAGCGGCCGGTAGAGCAGCTTGGCGTGCAGCCGGCGTACCTCGGTGGCGTGGGTGACCCACTCGGCGCGGAACTCCTCGACGGCGCTGCGGCCCGGCGTGGCCGCGTAGCCCAGCGCGGCGGCCAGCCAGCGCAGCGCGGCCGGCTCCGTCGGCACGGTGTGGGTGCGGCGCAGCCCCTGGAGCTGGAGGCGGTGCTCGACGCCGCGCAGGAAGCGGTAGCCGCGCAGCAGCGCCTCCCCGTCGGCCCGGCCGACGTAGCCGCCGGCGACGAGCGCGCGCAGCGCCGGGACGGTACCGGGCACCCGCAGCGACTCGTCGCCCCGGCCGTGCACCAGTTGCAGCAGCTGGACGGCGAACTCGATGTCGCGCAGCCCGCCCGGGCCGCGCTTGATCTCGCGCTCCAGCTCCTTCGGCGGGATGTTGTCGATGATCTTCCGGCGCATGGCGCGGACGTCCTCGACCGCCTCGGGGCGCTCGGCGGCCCGCCACACCAGCGGGGCGAGCTGGTCGATCCACTCCCGGCCCAGCGCCAGGTCGCCGGCCGCCGGCCGGGCCTTGAGCAGCGCCTGGAACTCCCACGTCCGCGCCCAGCGCCGGTAGTAGGCGAGGTGGCTGGCCAGCGTCCGCACCAGCGGGCCACGGTTGCCCTCCGGCCGCAGGGCGGCGTCGACCGGCCAGGCGACCAGCCCGCAGACGTGGATCAGCCGGGTGGCGACCGTGGTGGCCGCGGTGAGGTCGTCGTCCTCCGCGGCCACGAAGATCACGTCGACGTCGGAGACGTAGTTCAGCTCGTCACCGCCGCACTTGCCCATCGCCACGACGGCGAGTCGGGGCCGGGGGGTGCCCTCCGGCAGCTCGCCGACGGCGATCTCGTACGCCGCCGCGAGGGTCGCGTCGGCCAGCGTGGAGAGCGCGGCCATGGTCTGCTCCAGGCCCCGGCCGTCGGTCAGGTCGGCCGCCGCGATCCGCAGCAGCGCCAGCCGGTACGCCCTGCGCAGCACCGCGACCGGCTGCCCGGCGCCGGACAGGTCGAGCCGGCCCTCCGCGGTCGGCGCGAGCCCGTCCGGGGCGGTGCGCAGGGCCGGCCACTGGTCGGGGTTGGCGACCAGGTGGTCGCCCAGCGCCGAGGAGGCGCCGAGGACGGCGATCAGCCGGCGGCGCAGCCCCGGGTCGTCCGCGAGCGCCGCCAGCAGCGCCGAACCGGCGGCTGCCGGACCGGCGGCCCGGCGCTCGGCCTCGACGATGCGGTGCAGCTGGCGCAGCGCCAGGTCCGGGTCGGCGGCCCGGGAGAGCGCGGCGAGCAGCTCCGCCGCACGGTCGTCGGTCGGCTCCTGCACGTCCGGTCGCCACAGGCCCAGCCCGTCGGGGCCGAGCAGGTCGGCGGCGCGGGTGGCGCCGTCGCCGCCGACGATGCCGAATCCGTAGCGGGCGAGCCGTCCCGCGGCGCTGGTCGGCCGGCTCATCACTGCCCGAGCAGCGGCAGGCTGCGGCGGGACGGGTCGTCGCCCAGCTCGCCGAGGGCCAGCGCGGCGAACCGGGCGGCGAACGGCTGCCAGACCTCCTCGACGTCGACCATCACCGCGTGGCAGGCCGCCACCACCAGGTCCGGGTCGTAGCCCAGCTCGGCCAGCAGCGCCGAGTCGGTGGCCCAGTCGGCGATCATCGCGGTGTCGCACTCGATGTGGAACTGCAGGCCCCAGGCCCGGTCGCCGAGGCGGAACGCCTGGTGCGGGTAGCGGGTGGAGGCAGCCAGCAGGGTGGCGCCCCGGGGCAGCTCGGTGATCTCGTCGGAGTGCCACTGGAGCACGTCGGGGATCAGCGGGACGTAGCGGAACAGCGGGTCGGCGTCGGCGGCGTCCCGCTTGCCGACCACGCCGGGCCCGACCTCCGGCCCGGACGCGCTGCGCGCGACCTCGCCGGCGTGGGCGGTGGCCAGCAGCTGCGCGCCCAGGCAGATGCCCAGGGTGGGCACCCGGTGCCGGACGGCCTTGCGGAGCAGCCCCTCGACGGCGGGGAACCAGGGCGCGCCGGGTGCGCCGTCCGGCAGCGGATACGCCTGCTGCTCGCCGCCCAGCACCACCAGCGCGGAGTATCCCTCCAGGTCGGCGGGGAGCTGGTCGCCGGCGTGCGCGCGTACCACCCACAGGTCGAGGCCCGCCTCGGTCAGCCACTCGCCGAGCCGGCGGACGTCGTCGGTCGGGTCGTTCTCGATCACCAACGCGGTAGCCACGACGTCGAGGCTAGCCGGTGACTCCGGCGGGCCCCGAACGCCTCCACCGGCGCGGCACCGGCCTCGCCGGCCGACCGGACCAGCCGGCCCACGCTCGGCGGAGTGGGCCGACCGGTACGTGGACCGCGCCCCGCCGCGACTAGGCTCTGCCGCTGTGTCCGACCATGCCAGCACGACTCCCGCCGCGGTACGTCCGCCGGTGCTGCGCCCCGGCGACACGGTGATGCTGGTGTCGCCGTCGGGGCCGACCCGGCCCGAGCGGGTGGCCCGGGGCATCGAGCTGCTCACCGGCTGGGGGCTGCGGCCGGTGCTGGCGCCGAACGCGTACGCCCGGCAGGGTTACCTGGCCGGCGCGGACGAGCTGCGCGCCGCCGACCTGAACGCGGCGTTCGCCGACCCCGAGGTGCGCGGAGTGATCTGCACGCGGGGCGGGTACGGCGTGCAGCGGATCGTCGACGCGATCGACATGGCCGCCGTACGCCGGGACCCGAAGGTGGTCGCCGGCTTCTCCGACATCACCGCGCTGCAGCTCGCGCTGTGGCGGGGCGCCCGGCTGGCCGGCGTGCACGGCCCCGGGGCGGCCTGGCTGGACGAGCGCACCCCGCTGCGTTCGGCCGAGTCGCTGCACGCCGCCCTGATGACCACCGAGCCGGTGACGGTGACGGCCGTCGCCGAGGAGGAGACGTTCCCGGTGCGGGTGCCCGGGAGGGCCAGGGGCCCGCTGCTGGGCGGCAACCTCTGCCTGATCGTGGCGTCGCTGGGCACCCCGGACATGCCGGACCTGACCGGGGCGGTCCTGTTGGTCGAGGACGTGCAGGAGCCGCCGTACAAGGTGGACCGGATGCTCACCCAGCTCCGCCGGGCCGGCGCGCTGGACGGGCTGGCCGGGGTGGCGGTCGGTCAGTTCACCGGCTGCGCGGACGGCTGGTCGACCAGCGTCGCCGACGTGCTCTCCGAGCGCCTCGGCGACCTCGGCGTCCCGGTCCTCGGCGGCCTGCCCGTCGGCCACGGCGTCGGCCAGCTCACCGTCCCGGTCGGCACCGACGCCACCCTCGACACGACGACGGCCACCCTCACGATCACCCCCGCCGTCCACTGACCCGGCTCAGGCGGGTCAGGGCGTCAGGTGGGCCAGGGCGCCGGTTTCCAGGGCGGCCCAGACCGTGCCGTCGGGGGCGACCGTGATGCCGTGCGGCTCGGCGGCCGGGGTCGGGAGGTCGTGGGTGACGATCGTGCCGTCCGGGGCGACGTGGCCGATCCGGTTGCCGCCCCACTCGGTGAACCAGCAGCCGCCGGCCGGGTCGGCGACGATCGCGTGCGGCCGGGCGGCCCGGTCCGGCAGCGGGTACTCGTCGATCCGCCCGTCCGGGGTGATCCGGCCGAGCTGGCCGGCGCCGATCTCGACGAACCAGAGCGCGCCGTCCGCTCCGGCCGTGATGCCCACCGGGGCGGCGCCCTCGGTCGGCAGTTGGTGCAGCGCCACCGCGCCGTCCGTGCCCATTCGGCCGACCGCGTTCGCCTGGTTGAGCGTGAACCAGACGGCCTCGTCCGGGCCGGCGGCGACCATCGAGGCGAAGCCGCCGCTCACCGGCAGCGGAAACTGGGTCACCTCCCCGTCGGTGGTGACGCGGCCGATCGCGTCGGCGGTCATCGCCGCGTACCAGAGGGCGCCGTCGGGACCGGCGGCGATGCCGCAGGGGCCGCTCCCGGGCGGGAGCGCGACGGCGCTCTGCTCCCCGTCGGTGGTGATCCGGCCGATCCGGTCGTCGCCGGAGCGGGTGAACCAGAGGGCGCCGTCGGGGCCCGGCGTGACGATCAGCGGCCGGCTGTCGGCCGCCACCGGCCAGGTGCGCAGGTCGCCGTCCGCGCCCACCCGGGCGACCGCGCCGGAGTGGACCAGCGTCAGCCAGAGCGCGCCGTCGGGGCCGACGGTGATGCCGTACGGGCCGGCTTCCGCCCCGGTGAGCGGCACTTCCCGGATCTTCGCCAACGCCACGAGGGTCACCTTCCGTCGTTGCTCTGCCCCGGTCGGGCCTGCCGACCGCCAACCCTGACCGCCGGCGCGCGCCGCGGCAACCCGTTTGTCCGGCTCGGCGGACGGATTGCCAGCTCGCTGACAGGTTCACCACGGCTTTCCTCCAGCCGGGTTGGTCACCGTCGGTGAGGTCATCGCACCACCCACCGACCCGATGGAGGACAGCATGTCCCGCACCATGAGGAAGAAGCACCTGCTGGCCGGCCTGGCCGCGGCCGGGGTACTCGGCGTGGGGATCGCGGCGCCGACGGTCGCGTTCGCCGCGGACGGCGGCACCTCGACGCCGAGCGCCAGCGCCAGCGGCAGCGGCAGCGGCAAGGACGAGCGGCAGCAGCAGCGGGCCGAGCGGCAGGCGGAGTTCGCCGAGGCCCTGGCCAAGGAACTGGGCGTCTCCACCGACAAGGTGACGGCGGCGCTGGAGAAGGTGCGCGAGGCGCGGAAGCCGGCCGACCGGCCCGAGCGGGGTGACTCCGCCGACCGGCAGGCCGCGCTGAAGGAGCGCCTGGCGCAGGCGGTCGAGGACGGCAAGCTCACCCAGGAGCAGGCGGACGACGGCATCGTGCACGCGGCCGGCCTGCCCGGCGGCGGCATGGCCGAGATCAAGGAGCGGGCCGAGGCGGAGCGGGTGCTCGCGCCGAAGCTCG
>NZ_JBFAAF010000069.1:0-40156 GCF_040639595.1 Micromonospora sp. NPDC023814 | reverse complement strand
TATGTCGCGAGCCACCGAGAGTGCAGGACGGGCGCTGCTGACCGTGGGCGGCCTGGTGCGCCGGGCCGAGGTGTCCGCCGACGGCCGTACGCTCCGCCGACCCGCAGCGCGCCGCCGAAGATCCCGGTGGCGTCGCCGTTCAGCGTCTCCGGCGGCCCGGCCTCGACGACCTGGCCGCGCTCCTCGCGCACGGCGGTGCGCCCGTCGCCGGGCGGGTCGGTGAGCACCAGCGCCACCGTCGGCCCGACCGGGCTGGTCGCCAGGTGCCGCAGGACGGCGGTGTGCGCGACCAGGTCGGCGCCGGTGACCAGCACCGGGCCGGTGGCCGCGTCCACGAGGACGGCCAGCTCGTCCAGGTCTGCGGCGCGGCGCACCTCGTCCGCCCCGGCGGCGCGGAGTTGGGCGGCGAGCCGGTCGGCGAGGGGTTCGCCCGCGCGGGTGGGGAGGCTCGCGGCCGGGGCGTCGGCGGCGAGCACGATCGCGAGGGTCACCGCGGGACCGCGGTGTGGTACGCGTCGAGCGCCTCGGCGATCGTGCCGTCGACGCTCAGCCGGCCCCCGTCGAGGTAGAGCCCCCGACGGCAGAACCGGGTCAGGTCCTTTTCGTTGTGTGACACCAGCACCAGAGTGCGCCCCTCCCCGAGCAGACGGTCGATCGTCGCATAACACTTCTTCCGGAACTCCGCGTCCCCGACGGCGGTCACCTCGTCCATGAGCAGAATCGGGTGCGGCAGGTGCGAGATGATCGCGAAGCCGAGCCGGACCTTCATGCCGGACGAGTAGTGCCGCACCGAGGTGTCGACGGCCCGCTCCACCTGCTCGCCGGCGAACGAGACGATGTCGTCGAAGTGCCGCCTCAGGTAGCCCGACGACAGCCCGTGCAGGCCGCCGACCAGGTAGAGGTTCTCCCGCCCGGTCAGGTCGTTGGAGAAGCCGGCGGAGAGCTCCAGCAGCGGCGCCACGTCCCCGCGCACCCGGATCCGCCCCTCGTCGGGGATCAGCACCCCGGCGATCAGCCGCAGCAGGGTGCTCTTGCCGGTGCCGTTACGACCGATCACGCCGACGGTCTCGCCGGCCGCCACCGAGAACGACACGTCCCGCAGCGGCCAGAACTGGCCGGCGGACGCGCCGCGCGTGCCCCGGTGGATGAACAGCTCGCGCAGCCGCAGCTGCCGCCGCCGGTTGCGGACGAACCGGATGCCGAGCCCCTCCGCCTCGATGATCGGGTCGGCCATCGTCACAGTTCCTTGAGCACGGCGGGTTCGAGCCGGCGGAACGACCACCAGCCGGCGGCCAGCACCAGCAGGCTGACGCCGACGGTGGTGGCGAGCAGCCGGGCGTCCGGGAACTCGTCCGGGTACCAGACCGCGTGGTGCAGCTGGAAGATGCCGACCAGCGGGTTCAGCTCGTACGCGACCTTCAGCCAGCCCGGCAGGTCGGCGTCCCGCACGAGGCTCAGCGGGTAGATGATCGGCGTCGCGTAGAAGAGCACCCGGATGACCAGCCGCATGAACCGCTCGACGTCGCGCATCAGTACGTTGACCGCCGAGAGCAGCAGCGCCAGCCCGACCAGCAGGACGGCCTGCACCGCCACCGCCAGCGGCAGCGCGAGCAGCGACCAGCCCAGGTCGATCCGGCCGGACGCGGCGTACCCGACGGCGACGGCGACCAGGATCGGCAGGCCGGCGGCGTACTCGGCGAAGCGGCCGGTGACCCGGCCGATCGGGAAGACCTGCCGGGGCACGTTCATCGTCGTGATCAGCCGGGACTGGCCGGTCAGCGCGTTGGTCGCCTCGCTCAGCGCCGAGCTGGTCCACATCCAGGCGAAGATCCCGGTGATCAGGAACAGCGGGTACGAGTCGGCCGCGTCACCGAGGTGCCGGGTGGTGTCCCGGGAGTAGAGGACGCCGAAGACGAACCAGTAGATCGCGCCCATGCCGAGGGGCTCGATCAGCGACCAGAGGTAGCCGAGCACGGACTGCTGGTACTTCACCGCCAGGTCGCGCCGGACGAGGATGCGCAGGGAGTTGCGGTGCGACCACAACGCCGCGACGCCAGAGGTCACCGTCGTCTCCCGCCTCACCGGACGGACGACAGGTTAGCAGTCGATGAACGAGCGCCCCTCAGCACTCGATCACGTTGACGGCCAGGCCGCCGCGCGCCGTCTCCTTGTACTTCACCTTCATGTCCGCGCCGGTCTCGCGCATGGTCTTGATGACCTTGTCGAGCGATACGTGGTGCACCCCGTCGCCACGCAGCGCCAGCCGCGCGGCCGTGATCGCCTTGATGCTAGCCACCGCGTTCCGCTCGATGCAGGGGATCTGCACCAGGCCACCGACCGGGTCGCAGGTCAGCCCGAGGTTGTGCTCCATGCCGATCTCGGCGGCGTTCTCCACCTGCTCCGGGGTGCCGCCGAGCGCCTCGGCCAGCCCGGCGGCGGCCATCGAGCAGGCCGAGCCCACCTCGCCCTGGCAGCCCACCTCCGCGCCGGAGATCGACGCGTTCTCCTTGAACAGCACGCCGATCGCGCCCGCCGCCAGCAGGAACCGGACCACCCCCTCGTCGGAGGCGCCCGGCACGAACCGGGTGTAGTAGTGCAGCACCGCCGGGATGATCCCGGCCGCCCCGTTGGTCGGCGCGGTGACGACCCGGCCGCCGGCCGCGTTCTCCTCGTTGACGGCGAGGGCGAAGAGGGTCACCCAGTCCATCGCCCGCAGCGGGTCGGTGGGGTCGGACTCCGTCGCCAGGCTGCGGCGCAGCTCGGCGGCGCGGCGGCGGACCTTCAGCCCACCGGGCAGCACCCCGTCCCGCGAGCAGCCCCGCTCGACGCACTCCCGCATCACCCGCCAGATCTCCAGCAGGCCGGTGCGTACCTCGCCCTCGCTGCGCCAGGACAGCTCGTTGGCGAGCATCACCTCGCTGATCGACAGCCCGCTCGACGCGGTCACGTCGAGCAGTTGCGCGCCGGTGAGGAACGGATGCCGCACGCGCGTCGCGTCCGGCTTGATCCGGTCCGCCCCGGCCGCCGCCTCGTCGACCACGAACCCGCCGCCGACCGAGTAGTACGTCCGCACGCGCAGCTCCGCGCCCCGGTCGTCGTACGCGACGAAGGTCATCCCGTTCGGGTGGTACGGCAGCGACCGGCGCCGGTGCAGCACCAGGTCCCGGTCCGGGTCGAAGTCGATCTCGTGCGCGTCGAGCAGGCTCAGCCGGCGCTCCGCCCTGATCCGGCTGATGCGCGCGTCGACGGTGTCGGTGTCGACCGTCTCCGGCGCCTCGCCGGCCAGCCCGAGCAGCACCGCGCGGTCGCTGCCGTGGCCGTGACCGGTGGCGCCGAGCGAGCCGAAGAGTTCCGCCTGCACCCGGACGGTGCCGGTCAGCAGCCCGTCGGCCTTCAGCCCGGCGACGAACGTGCGGGCGGCCCGCATCGGCCCCACCGTGTGCGAGCTGGACGGCCCGATGCCGACGCTGAAGAGGTCGAAAACGCTGATCATGCTGCACTTCCTCGCCGTCGTACCCCTCGCGGGGTCCGGCCCGGTCGTGGCCGGCCCGGACCCGGGCGGCCGTCGGCACCCGGAGGTGCGGGTGCCCGACCGGCGAGCCTACCCGCCCAGCTCACCGGCTGCCCGGCGCGTCGCCCCGATCGTCGGCATCCGGAAAGCCGGCGCCGCGCGGGGACCGCCCCGAGGCCCCGTGGGTCGCCGCGCGCCCGGCTCCCGGGTAACCACCTACGGGGACGCGGGCGGCCGATCCTCCCCAGGGCCGAGGGCGTGGTGGGCGCCCGTTCCTACCGTTGTGGCAGACGCGGCGAACGCCGCAGAGTGGGAGTACGACGATGAGTCGCAAACTGGTCCGCCCCCGTCAGGGACGCATGATCGCCGGTGTCTGCGCCGGTCTGGCCCAACGTTTCGGCAGGTCGGCGGGGTTCGTCCGGCTGCTGTTCCTGCTGTCGCTGCTGCTGCCCGGCACCCAGGTGATCCTCTACCTGGCGCTCTGGGTCCTGATGCCGAACGAGGACCGCCACGCCGCCACCCGCTACTGACTGCTCTTGACAGCCATTTCCATCTGACCGAGGGACGTCTTTTCACGTTGACGGGAAGTCCTGCCGCAACCGGCGACGTGAGACTGCCCGGTCGAGCAGGATGGCCGGCACCGTGACGGCTGCCAGGGCGGCGCCGATCCGGGTGACGGAGGTGATGCTTGCCCCAGCGTTGAATGCGACTCCGGCGAGTGCGGGGACGAGGCTGATGCCGAGTTGGAACGCGGACACGGTGGTGGCCCCGGCGAGGGTCGGTGCCTGCGACGCGATGGTGAACACGCGGCCGTAGATGGCAGGGTTGAGCACGAATCCAGCGACTCCGAGAAGCAGGACGAGGGGGACGACGGCCAGCGCATGCCGGGCGAGGCCCGCGAGCAGGACGGAACTGGTCAGAATTCCGATCGCCCCGATCAGGAGCGCATGGGACGGCCTCCGGTCGGCGATCCTGCCGCCGATGGACAGACCGATGAAGGCGCCGGCGCCGAACAACGTGAGGATCGCGGGAATCCAGACCCGCGGGATGCCGGTGATGTCGGTCAGGAATGCCGCGAGGTAGTTGAACGAGATCATGTAGGCGGCGGTGCTCAGGATGGTGGTGGCGTAGACCACCCACAGTTGTGGTTGCCGCATGGTGCGAAGCTCACACCTCACACTGGGCTGCACGTTCGCGCTCGTCGCGGGCAACGCGAGGAGAGTCAGGATCGCCCCGGCCACGGTGAGGGCGGCCACGGCGCTGGCCCAGGTCGGCTCTCGCCTCAAACGCATCCGCACCCACCGCAACGTGACCCTGTCCGCGCTGGCCGAGGCCACCGGCATCTCCAAGAGCACTCTGTCGCGGCTGGAGTCGGGCCAGCGCCGCCCGAGCCTGGAGCTGCTACTGCCCATCTCGCAGGCCCATCAGGTGCCACTGGACGAGTTGGTCGGGGCGCCGGAGGTCGGCGACCCCCGGATCCGTCACACGCCCCGCGTCCGCAACGGCCGCACGGTGGTCCCCCTGACCACCCAGCCGGGGCCCCTGCAAGCCTGGAAGTCGGTCATTCCGGCTGAGCAGAACCGGCCCGAGCTGTGCACGCACGACGGCTACGAGTGGCTGTACGTCCTGTCCGGACGCCTGCGGCTCATCGTCGCCAACCACGACCTGGTCATGGAGCCGGGTGAGGCGGCCGAATTCGACACCCGCCTGCCGCACTGGTTCGGCGCCACGGGCGAATCACCGGTGGAGGTCCTCAACCTGTTCGGCCGCCAGGGGGAACGCATGCACGTACGCGCCAGGCCCCGCTCCCGCGACTCGGACGGGAAAGACTCCACTGACGGTCACGGGGCGGTGTAGGTGACCGTCACCTTCTCGTAGCCGAGGGAACGGAGCAGGCCCTCCAGCATCTTGCGGGTGTTCTCCTCGGCCCGCTGCGTGAGGCCGCTGTCCCGGGCGGCGGTGGTGATCCGCTCCTCGGCGAGCTGGTAGACCTGCTGCTGGCGGTTGGGATCGCCGTCCACCAGCTCGCCGATCCGGTTGAGCAGCCCGCGCTCCTCGGCGAAGACGTAGCTCTTCTCCAGGTCGAGGTTGGTCTTGCCGAGCTGCGGCGCCGGCAGCCTGATCTCCACCGACTTGCCGTCGGCCGACTCGACGACCGCACCCTCGGAGATCTTGGCAAAGTCCACATACGCCTCGACGCTGCCCGCGCCCACGAAGAGGGTGCGCTGGTTGAGCAGCCAGTCGGGCACGTTGCGCCGGTCGTTCTGGAGGTCCACGACCACCTGGAAGTTGCCCTCGGCGGCGACGTAGCGGCTGAGATCCTGGATCGACTTGAGCAGCGGCGGCTGACTGCGGTCGGTCTGCTCCTTGGCGAACGGGTTACGGAAGTCCGGCAGGATGCCCGTGGCCTGCACGCCGAGCAGCACCACCACCGCCAGGGCCGCCGCGCCGAGCACCCAGAGCAGGCCGCGGGCCGGACCGCCGGCCGGCGTCGGCGTGCCCGGCGCGGCCTCGGGTGCGACGTCCGTCCGGGCCTTGAGCTCCTCGCCGGTCGGGTAGCCCGGGAACTCCCTGGTGGGCTCGTTGATGTCACCGTCGCGGGCCATGGCCCTCACCGTCCTCGTCAGACACGTCGTCTGTCATGACGGTAAGGCCCCGGTACGACAGGCGCTCGCCGAGCGGCGCGACCGGGTGCCGGCGCCTCGCGGGAGCCGGCGTGGACAGCGGTCGGGCGGGCGGAAACCGCAGGTCAGGCGAAGGCCGACAGCCCGGTCAGCCGCTGCCCGATGACCAGTTGGTGGATTTCCGACGTGCCCTCGTAGGTGAGCACGCTCTCCAGGTTGTTGGCGTGCCGCATGACCGGGTACTCCCCCGAGACGCCGTTCGCGCCGAGGATGGTGCGGCACTGCCGGGCGATGGCCAGCGCCTCCCGGACGTTGTTGAGCTTGCCCACGCTCACCTGCTCGGGGCGCAGCCGCCCGGCGTCGGCGAGCCGACCCAGGTGCAGCGCCAGCAGCGCGCCCTTGTTCAGCTCGACGGCCATGTCGGCGAGCTTGGCCTGGGTGAGCTGGAATCCGGCCAGCGGCCGACCGAACTGGGTGCGCGTGGTGGCGTACTCCAGGGCGGTCTCCAGGCAGTCGCGGGCCGCGCCGAGGGCGCCCCAGACGATGCCGTGCCGGGCCTCGGTCAGGCAGCTCAACGGCGCCTTGAGCCCGACCGCCTCGGGCAGTCGGGCGTCCGCCGGGAGCCGCACGTCGTCGAGCACGACCTCCCCGGTGACGGAGGCGCGCAGCGACATCTTGTGCCGGATCTCCCGCGCCGTCACCCCGGGCGTGTCCATCGGTACGACGAAGCCGCGCACGCCGTCGTCGGTGCGCGCCCAGATCACCGCGACGTCGGCGATCGGCGCGTTGGTGATCCACATCTTGGCGCCGGTCAGCACCCAGTCGTCGCCGTCGCGGCGGGCCCGGGTGGTCATCGACGCCGGGTCGGAGCCGTGGTCGGGCTCGGTCAGGCCGAAGCAGCCGATCGCCTCGCCGGTCGCCATCGACGGCAGCCAGCGCTGCTTCTGCTCCTCGCTGCCGTAGCGCCAGATGGCGTACATGGCCAGCGAGCCCTGCACCGAGACCAGGGACCGGACGCCGGAGTCACCGGCCTCCAGCTCCAGGCAGGCCAGCCCGTACGCGACGGCCGACGCGCCGGCGCAGCCGTAGCCGGTCAGGTGCATGCCGAGCAGGCCGAGCTTGCCGAACTCGACGGCCAGGTCCCGGGCGGGCACCCGGCCCTCCTCGTACCAGCCGGCGACGTGCGGGCGGACCCGGTCGTTGACGAGCTGGCGCACGACGGCGCGGATCTGCCGCTCCTCCTCGGTGAGCGAGGAGTCCAGGTCGAGCAGGTCGGTACGGCTCATGGCAGCCACCTTAACGAAGCCTCAGGCGCGGGCGTCGGACGAGGCGCGGACGCCACGAGGCGTGGGCGTCGGACGCGGCGCCCGCGACGCGAGCCCTCGTCACTCGATCGGCTCGGAGAGGACGAGCACCCGGGCGTGGATCTGGTTGCGCTGCTGGAGCGCCGCCCGCAGCGCGCGGTGCAGCCCGTCCTCCAGGTAGAGCCCGCCGTTCCACTGCACCACGTGCGGAAAGAGGTCGCCGTAGAAGGTCGAGTCCTCGGCGAGGAGCTTGTCCAGCGCCAGCTCGCGCTTGGTGGTGATCAACTGGTCCAGGCGCAGGGGCCGCGGCGGGATCTCCGCCCACTGCTTGAGCGTCAGGTTGTGCTCCGGGTAGGGACGCCCGTCCCGGACCGCTCTGAAGATCACGACGGCACGCTCCCCTCCCCCTAGGCCCGGCCGACCCACGACGCGGGGCCGGATCGCGGCGCGGCGCCGCGACCTGCGGTGCCGATGACCGTGCCAGCGTAGCGGGCTGCCGCACCCCGCGTTCTGCTCCCTGATGTCAGTTTCACTACCCACAGTCCGGTTCTCAACCGGGCGAAACACCCGGAGCCGGTCAGCTCCACCGCCCGCGCCGGATCACCTCGTCCACCGGACGCCGTCCCCGGCGCAGCGACGGTGACCGGTGGTCCGGCGCCCGGTAACCCACGGTGACCGCCCCGATCGGCTCGTACTCGCCCGGCACGCCGAACGCCTCGCGGTAGGCGTCGAGGCGCTGCGGCGGGATGCCGAAGAAGCACGCCCCCAGCCCCTCGTCCACGGCGGTCAGCAGCATCAGCAGGGCGGCGAAGCCGGTGTCGACGTACCAGTAGGGCACCGGCCAGCGCTCCGCCGAGCGGTCCCCCCAGCCCTTGTCCGGCTCCGCGTACCGCTCCAGGTAGGCCGAGCGGTTCGCGTGCGGCACGACGATCAGCGGGGCCCGACGCATGCCCGCCAGCCAGCGCTCCCGGCCGCCCCCGCCGGGGCTGGCCGCCGCCCAGAACCGGTCCCGGTCCGCCTGCTCCTCCAGCACCAGGAACCCCCAACCCTGGGCGAAGCCGGCCGACGGCGCGTGGACCGCGTGGTCGAGCAGCCGCTCCACCACGTCGGGCGGCACGGGACGGTCCGGGTCGTAGTTGCGGACCATCCGGCGCCGCCGGACCACCTCGCTGAACTCCATGCGCTCCCCCCGCTCAGACCCCGGGCCGTACGCCCCAGACACCCCGCCACGTCGCGCCCGGCTTCAGGGTGATCACGTCCCGGCCGGAGCGGAACGCGTCCGGCGGGCAGGTCATCGGCTCCATCGCGACGGAACGGCGGCACCGCTGCCCGGGAAGCGCGTCGCCGGTGAACACCTGCCACCAACCGAACTCCCGGTCCGCCCAGATCCGCACGCCCGCCGAGCCGTCCGGGGCGGACAGGGTGACCGCCGAGCCGCCGTCGTCGTCGCGGATCAGGTCGCCGAAGGTGAGGTCCAGCCGGGCGCGGCCGATCCGTCGGGGGCTGGTCCAGTCGTACTCGGTGCCGGCGACCTCGCTGGCGCCGATCGGCAGCAGCCGGGAGTCCACCTGCATCCGCCTCCGGGCCGGCAGCCGCATCGACAGGTCGTCCACCGCCACCCCGGGCACGCGCAGGTACGGGTGGACGGCGAAGCCGAACGGCGCGGGCTCGGCACCGAGGTTGGTCGCCTCGTGCTCCGCGCGCAGCCCGTCCGGGCCGACGCTCCACCGGGTGCGCAGCCGCAGCGGCCACGGGTAGCCGGGCTGCGGCGGCAGGTCGTAGCCGACGGTCACCGCGTCGGGCGACCGGTCCAGCAGCCGCCACGGCACCCAACTGACCAGCCCGTGGATGGCCACACCCCGGTCCGGCTCGCTGAGCGTGAGCTGCAACAACCGGTCGCCGAAGGTGTAGCGACCGTCGCGGATCCGGTTCGGCCACGGGGCCAGCACCTGCCCGGCGCAGCCGGGGCACATCTCGTCGGCGTCGTACCCGTCGAGGTGGTCGACCCCGTCGTGCCGGTATGTCCGCACCCCGCCGCCCACCTCCACGATGACGGCCTCGTGGCCGGCGCCGGAAATGGCCCACTGTGCGCCCGAAGGCGACCGCTGGTAGGGGATGTCCATGCCGGCGACCCTAGCGGTTCGCGCCGTGCGGTCGCTCGCCCCGACCCGGCCGGTCAGCCCCGCCCGCCGGAGGCGGACGCCGCCCGGTAGCGCAGCAACGCCGGGAACGCCACCGCGAGCAGCACCGCCAGCGCCGCCGAGATCAGCCCGCCGCTGACCCAGGCGACCCCGCCGCCGAACCCGGCCGCGACCGCCCCGGCCCGCAGGTCACCCAGGCGCGGACCGCCGGCGATGACCACCGTGTTGACGCCCATGAGCCGGCCGCGCATCCGGTCCGGCGCGTAGACCAGCAGCATCGACTGCCGCAGCACCGCGCTGACCAGGTCGGCTGCCCCGGCCACCGCGAGCAGCAGCACCATCAGCCAGAGCTGGCCGGCGAGCCCGGCCGCCGCCACGGCGAGGCCCCAGGCGACCACGGCCGTCACCAGCGCCAGGCCCTGCCGGCGCAGCCGGCCGATCCAGCCGGAACTGAGCCCGCCGAGCATCGCGCCGAGCGCGATCGCGCTGTAGAGCCAGCCGACGGCCGCTCCGCCGCCGAACCGCTCCTCGGCGATCTCGGGGAAGAGCGCGCGGGGCATGGCCAGCACCATCGCGATCAGGTCGATGGCGAAGGAGAGCAGCAGCACCGGCGTGGTGGACAGGTAGCGCAGCCCGTCGACGATGCTGGCCAGCCCGGCCCGGCGGGGGGCGTCGCCCCCGTCCGGGTCCGGCTCCGGCGGCATCGCCGGCAGCCGGAAGGTGGCCCAGACGGCGACGGTGAACAGCACGGCGTCGAGCGCGTACGCGATCGGCAGGCCGACCCCGACGTCCCAGCGGGCGAAGATCAGGCCCGCGGCCAGCGGCCCGAAGACCGCCGCAGCGGTGTAGGTGGTGAAGTTCAGCGTGCTCGCCGCCGGCACCAGGTCCAGCGGCACCAGCCGGGGCAGGATCGCGTTGCGGGTGGGCGAACTGATCGCGAAGGCGATCGACTGCACCGCCACCAGCACCAGCAGCAGCAGCGGGCTGCCGACCCCGAGCAGCGCCTGCGCCAGCAGGCCGAGCGTCGACGCCCACAGCACCGCCGAGGTGGCCAGCAGCACCCTGCGCCGGTCGCGCGCGTCGGCCACCGCGCCGCCCCAGAGCCCGAAGACCAGCAGCGGTACGAACGCCGCGATGCCGATCAGCCCGACCCAGAGCGAGTCCTCGGTCAGCGCGTACATCTCCACCGGCACGGCCACCGCGGTGAACTGCATGCCGAACATCGCGATGCCGTTGCCGAGCCACATCCGCCGGTACGCCGGCACGGCCAGCGGGCGCAGGTCGATCGCGAACCGGCGCAGCCCGCGCGGCCGGGGTTCCTTGAGCTGGGTCACGGAGCCAGCCGCTCGACGACCCACTCCCCGGCCTCGGCACGCCGGAACCGCAGCCGGTCGTGCAGCCGGCTGGCCCGGCCCTGCCAGAACTCCACGGACTCCGGCCGCACCCGCAGCCCGCCCCAGTGCGGCGGCGCCGGAATCGGCTCGACCTCGGCGAACCGCTCCGCCGCCGCCCGGTACGCCGCGTCCAGCGCCGCCCGGTCGGGGACCACGCGGGACTGCGTGCTGGCCCAGGCGCCGAGCTGGGAGCCGCGCGGCCGGCTGGCGAAGTACGCTTCGGTCTCCGCCCGGTCGACCCGCTCCACCCGGCCGGCGACCACCACCTGCCGCTGCATCGGGAACCACGGGAACACCAGACTCGCGTACGGGTTGGCGGCCGCCTCGGCGCCCTTGCGGGAGCCGTAGTTGGTGAAGAAGACGAAGCCCTCCGGGTCGTACCCCTTGAGCAGCACCGTCCGCGCGCTCGGCCGGCCGGCGGCGTCGGCGGTGCCGACCACCATCGCGTTCGGTTCGGGCAGCCCGGCGGCGACCGCGTCGGCGAACCAACGGTCGAACTGGGTGTGCCAGTCGGCGGCCAGGTCCGCCTCGGAAAGGCCCAGGTCTGCGGCGTACTCGTTACGCATGCCAGCCGGGGGCGGTGTGTCGCCCGTCACGTCTCTACTCCTCCCCGTCGACCCGGCCCGCAGGCCAAGCGGTACCGCCCAGTGTCGCCGACGCGGCCGGGCGAGCCCGGGCCGGGGGATGTCGCGTGCAGCACAGTCGCAGCGGGTCGCGGATCCGGTACCCAGCAGGCAAGATGTCACGAACACATCCCTGATGAGGGTCGCCTGGGGCGCTCGGCCGGCTGGCCGGTGAGGGCTGGCCGGGCGCACCGAGCAGACCCAGGAGAGATGACATGGCCGATTTCAAACCCGGGCTGGAGGGCGTCGTAGCCTTCGAGACCGAGATCGCCGAACCCGACCGCGAGGGCGGCGCGCTGCGCTATCGCGGGGTCGACATCGAGGATCTGATCGGCCAGGTCTCCTTCGGCAACGTGTGGGCGCTGCTGGTCGACGGGCGGTTCGGCCCGGGCCTGCCGCCGGCGGAGCCGTTCCCGGTGCCGGTGCACTCCGGCGACATCCGGGTGGACGTGCAGTCCGCGGTCGCGATGCTCGCCCCCTACTGGGGCCTCGACCAGCTCCTCGACATCTCCGACGAGCAGGCCCGCGAGGATCTCGCCCGGGTGTCGGTCACCGCGCTGTCCTTCGTCGCCCAGTCCGCCCGCGGCCTCGGCCTGCCGGCGGTGCCGCAGAAGGAGATCGACAAGGCGTCCACCATCGTCGAGCGGTTCATGAAGCGCTGGCGCGGCGAGCCGGACCCGCGGCACGTCAAGGCCGTCGACGCCTACTTCATCTCGGCCGCCGAGCACGGCCTGAACGCCTCCACCTTCACCGCCCGGATCGTCGCCTCCACCGGCGCCGACGCCGCGGCCTGCATCTCCTCCGGCATCGGCGCCCTCTCCGGCCCGCTGCACGGCGGCGCCCCCTCCCGCGTGCTCAGCATGCTGGAGGCGGTCGAGCGCAGCGGCGACGCCGAGGGCTACGTGAAGGGCGTCCTCGACCGGGGCGAGCGGCTGATGGGCTTCGGCCACCGGGTCTACCGGGCCGAGGACCCGCGCGCCCGGGTGCTCCGCCGCACCGCCAAGGAACTGGGCGCGCCGCGCTTCGAGATCGCCGAGGCGCTGGAGAAGGCCGCGCTGGCCGAGCTGCAGGCCCGCCGCCCGGACCGGGTGCTCGCCACCAACGTCGAGTTCTGGTCGGCCGTGGTGCTCGACTTCGCCGAGGTGCCGGCGCACATGTTCACCTCGATGTTCACCTGCGCCCGGATGGGCGGCTGGAGCGCGCACATCCTGGAGCAGAAGAAGCTCCAGCGGCTGGTCCGCCCGTCGGCCCGCTACGTCGGCCCAGGCAGCCGCAAGCCCAGCGACGTCGAGGGCTGGGACGCCATCCCGCACGGCGTCTGACCGCGTACCTCCGAGGGGCCCCGTCCGCGCGGACGGGCCCCTCGCGCATGCCCCGCACATTTGTGGCGGATGACTCACGCCCGGGTGTGGGACCAGCGGCCGGACCTGCCGGCCCGGATGGGAGGATGAAGGCCGGCAGTGTCGCCGGACCGGGCCCGGATCCCGGCCGCCCCGCGCGCCCGCGCGCGTCCGCCGTCGATCCGCGCCCGCCTGCAGACCGGGCCCGCCATCGCACATGCGGAAGGATCTCGACAACCGTGGCTGACGCACCGACCATCCGGATTCCCGACGACCTCAAGCCCGCCGACGGAAGGTTCGGCTGCGGGCCGTCCAAGGTCCGTCCGGCGGCGGTCTCCGCCCTCGCCGACGTGGCGACCAGCTACCTGGGCACCTCCCACCGGCAGAAGACCGTCCGGGACCAGGTCGCCCGGCTGCGCCGTGGCATCGCCGACTTCTTCTCCCTGCCCGAGGGCTACGAGGTGGTGCTCGGCAACGGCGGCACCACCGCGTTCTGGGAGGTCGCGACGTTCGGCCTGGTCCGGGACCGGGCGCAGTTCGCCAGCTTCGGCGAGTTCGGCGCGAAGTTCGCCAAGTCCGTCAAGGACGCCCCGTTCCTCGGCGAGCCCACCATCCGCAAGTCGGAGGCCGGCACCGCCCCGAGCCTGGTGGCCGAGGCGGGGGTCGACGTCTACGCCACCCCGCACAACGAGACCTCGACCGGCGTCGCGGTGCCGATCAGCCGGGTGGCCGGCGCCGACCCGGGCTCGCTGCTGCTGGTCGACGCCACCTCCGGCGCCGGCGGGCTCGACGTCAACGTCGGCGAGACCGACGTCTACTACTTCGCCCCGCAGAAGTGCTTCGGCTCCGACGGGGGTCTCTGGCTGGCCCTGATGTCCCCGGCCGCCCTGGAGCGGGCCGGCGAGATCAAGGCGTCGGGCCGCTACGTCCCGGCCTTCCTCGACCTGGTCACCGCGATCGACAACTCGCGGCTGGAGCAGACCTACAACACCCCGGCCCTGGCCACCATCTTCCTGGCCGCCGAGCAGACCGACTGGATGAACGCGCAGGGCGGGCTGGCCTGGGCGGCCAAGCGCACGGCCGAGAGCGCCGCGATCGTCTACGGCTGGGCGGAGCGCTCCGACGTGGCGACGCCGTTCGTCGCCGACCCGGCGCTGCGGTCCAACGTGGTCGCCACCATCGACTTCGCCGACGGGGTCGACGCCACCGCGATCGCCAAGGCGCTGCGCGCCAACGGCATCGTGGACACCGAGCCCTACCGGAAGCTGGGCCGCAACCAGCTGCGGGTCGCGCTCTTCCCGGCCGTCGAGCCGGCCGACGTCGAGGCGCTGACCGCGTCCATCGACTACGTGGTCGAGCGGCTCTAGGTCGCCGTCACGTTCGGTGGCCGCCGGCCCGTACGGCGGCCACCGAACGTGATCATCGCCGCAGCTCAGTCGCGACATGCGGGTGTCGCATCCCCCACCTCGGGGAAGATACGCGTACGGTGGTGCGAGACGCCCGGGTGGCCGGCTCGTGGCGTGACGGCCAGCGAAGCGGGACGGAGGCAACGCTATGCGCCCAGTACGCTTCGTCGCCCTCTCCGAGGACGGCCAGGCCCTGGTGCTCGCCGACGAGGTCGGGCGGCTGCTCGCCCTGCCCATCGACGAGCGCATCGCCGGCGCGCTGCACGCCGAGCCCGGTGCCCCGCCGCTCGCGGTGGCCCCGGCCGCCGCCGACCCGGTGCCGTCACTGTCCCCACGCGACATCCAGGCCCGGATCCGCTCCGGCGAGTCCGCCGAGGACGTCGCCCGGATCGCCGGTGTGCCGGTCGACCGGGTGCTGCGCTACGCCGGCCCGGTGCTCCAGGAGCGGGCCATGCTCGCCCAGCACGCCCGGCGCACCCGGCTCAAGGGCGCGGAGAAGCCGACCCCGCTCGCCGAGGTCGTCAACGGCCGGCTGGCGCAGCACGGGATCGACACTGAGAAGATCTCCTGGGACGCGTGGCGCCGCGACGACGGCACCTGGCGGATCGTCGCGACCTGGCCGTCGGGCAAGGCTACCGCGCAGGCGGTCTGGGATCTCGACAAGACCCGGCAGGCGGTCACCCCGCACGACGACATGGCGCAATACCTGTGCGCCGAGCGGCCCACCCCGATCCTCGGTCAGGAGCCGGCGCCGGAGCGGGGCGGTCACGCGCTGCCCGGCCCGTCGCGCGGCGAGCCGAGCCGGGGCGGGCACGGCCTGCCGGCGCCGGCCGAGCACAGCCGGCCTGGCCGCGACCCGATCCGGGCCGGGCGGGACGCCCTGCTCGCCTCCCTCGACCGTCCGCTCGGCTCGACCTCGGGCCGCGGGCTCGACCCGCGCTCCCCGGCCGCCCTGGCGGGGCCGGACGCACCCCGGCAGCGGCCGGTCGGCGGCGGCGCGGCGGCGCTGCTCGGCGGCGGGCAGGGTTCCGCGTTCGACGACGACTCGGACGCGCCCAAGGAGGTGCCGGCCGTGCCGTCCCTGGCGGTGCTCCGGCCCCGCCGCACGGGCGCGCCGGCGGCCGCTGCCGCCGAGTCGGCCGAGGCCGGGGGCAAGCCCCGCAAGCGCCTGCCGAGCTGGGACGACGTCCTCTTCGGCAGCGGGCCGGCGGCCCGCGAGTCCTCCTGACGCGTCGACTCCGGCGAACGCTCGCCGGAGTCGACGCGAGGCACTCGAAGTGCCGCCGTGGCAGGGTGGCCGAATGGAGTACACGAACCTGGGCCGCACCGGCCTGTCGGTCAGCCGTCTCTGCCTCGGCACGATGAACTTCGGGCCGCAGACGACCGAGCCGGACAGCTTCGCGATCATGGATCGGGCCCTCGAACAGGGCATCAACTTCTTCGACACCGCCAACGTCTACGGCTGGCAGACCGGCGAGGGGATCACCGAGCAGATCATCGGCCGCTGGTTCGCCCAGGGCGGCGGCCGGCGGGACAAGGTCGTCCTGGCCACCAAGGTCTACGGCAAGATGGGCGAGTGGCCCAACGAGCAGGGCCTGTCCGCCCGGCACATCGTCCGGGCCTGCGAGGACTCGCTGCGCCGGTTGCAGACCGACACCATCGACCTCTACCAGATGCACCACGTCTCCCGGGCCACGCCGTGGGAGGAGATCTGGCAGGCCATGGAGACCCTGGTCGCCCAGGGCAAGGTGCTCTACGTCGGGTCGTCCAACTTCGCCGGGTGGCACATCTCGGTGGCGCAGGAGGCGGCGGCGAAGCGCCACTTCCTCGGCCTCGTCTCGGAGCAGTGCATCTACAACCTGCTCACCCGGCACGTCGAGCTGGAGGTGGTGCCCGCCGCGCAGCACCACGGGCTCGGCATCATCCCGTGGTCGCCGCTGCACGGCGGGCTGCTCGCCGGGGTGCTGCGGAAGATGGCCGAGGGCGGGGCCGCGCGCGGCGCCAGCGGCCGCTCGGCCGACGCGCTGGCCGAGCACCGGCCGACCATCGAGGCGTACGAGAAGCTCTGCGGCGAGCTGGGGCACGACCCGGCGGACGTGGCGCTCGGCTGGCTGCTGTCCCGGCCGGGGGTGACCGCCCCGATCATCGGGCCGCGCACCGCCGACCAGCTCGACCGTTCCCTGGGCGCCCTGACGGTCACCCTCGCTCGGCTCGACCAGCTCTTCCCGCCCGTCGGCAACGGCGGCCCCGGCCCGGAGGCCTGGGCCTGGTAGCCACGCGCCACGGCAGAGCCGGCGGCAGGCGACCGCCGGCTCCACGGGTGGGCGTCGCCGCCGGGGCGGTGGTGACGTCCACCCGGGCTGGCTTGGCCGGGCGGTCACATGGGCACCGGCGGCCAATGGCTGGCGTGGCCGGCCGGGGTCGGATGGGCCACGCACCGGCCATGGCTGGCGTGGCCGGGCGGTCAGATGAGCCAGGCGGCCAGGCGGTCGTAGGTGGGGCGGGGGCCGGGGTGGCTGCGCATCAGCACCATCTCGGCGGCCGGCCACGCCGGGCCCTCGTAGCCGTCCAGGGTCGCCACGTCCGCCGCCACGTCGACGTCGGGCACCCGGTCACCGGGTCGGGCGACCGTCAGGTGCGGGCGGAACGGCTTCTCGTCGTGCGGCAGGCGAGCGTGCCGCAGCCGGGAGCGGATCAGCCGGGCCAGCATCTGGAGCTGCTCCACCTCGCCCCGCAGGTCGGCCCAGAGCACCGTGAACCGGCCCCGCCCGAAGCGCCCGCCGCCGGCGAACCGGAGCCGGGGCGCGGCGGAACGGCCCTCCCGGGACCACTCGGCGGCCAGCCCCAGCGCGCTCTCCACGTCGACCAGCCGGTCCGCCTCGACGTCGCCGAGGAAGGCGAGGGTGACGTGGGCGGTGGCCGGGTCGGCGAGCCGGACGTTGATCCCGGAGGCGGCCGCCGCGCCGACCCGCAACCGGGCGACCAGCGCGCCGAGGTGCGCGATCGCCTCCGGCGGCGGGTAGACCGCGACGAAGAGCCTCACGCCGGCCCGCCGCTCAGTGGTGGCGCTGCCGGTGACCGGCCCGGGCAGCGGGCAGGGTCAGCCCGGCGGCGTGCAGGAGGCCCTCCACCCGGACCCGCTCCAGCTCCAGGTCGACGCCCTCCAGCTCGGTCAGGTGCTCGGTGATGCCGAGCGCCCGGCAGGCCAGCCGGAGCCGGTCGTCGTACGCCCGGAGCACCGTGTCGTGCCAGACCGGCTGCCGGCCGTCGGTGTTGGCGCCCTGGCCGCGCAGGCGCCGCAGGTCGGTGGCGAGCTGCTCCAGCGGGCGCCGGTCGGGCCGGTCGAAGTCGGAGAGGTCGATGTCGCGGGTCAGCGCGTCGGCCTCGACGGCCCGGTCCAGCCGGGCGATGGTGCGCCGCTCCCGCCGGCGCTCACGCCACTCGGCCCACCCGCAGGCGACCCGGTCGATGATCTCGTCGGCGCAGAAGAGCGCGGCGATCACCGCCGGCAGGCTGGCCACGCCCACGAAGGCCAGAACCAGCAGCACCCCGCGTCCGACCTCCACGCATCGACGCTAAGCCGGATCCCCCCGGTCCGCCACCGGATTGGCCGCATCCACGCCATCCGCCGGATGGGACGGATCGTCCCACCCGGCGGCGAGGGCGGTCAGCAGTCGGTGGAGGTGACGTAGAAGCGCGGCATCGGCAGGATGCGGAAGCGCAGCCGGGCGCCGGCGCGGCGGAGCTGCCAGGTGAGCGCGATCAGGGCGGTGGCCAGCGAGATGAGCCCGCCGATCCAGATGCTGGCGCCCGCGCCGTAGGTCTCCGCCACCCAGCCGATCAGCGGCGCGCCGACCGGGTTGGTGCCGAGGAACACCAGCACCCACAGGGCCATCACCCGGCCCCGGAAGGCGGCATCCGTACCGAGCTGGACCCGCTGGTTGGCGGCCTGGGCGAAGAACACCATGAAGAACCCGGTGGGCAGCAGGAGCGCCACCACCATCCAGTACGCCGAGGCGAGCCCGACCAGGGTGCCGAAGCTGGCGCAGCCGACCGCGGCGCCGAGCACCACCCAGACCGACGGGCGGCTGCGCCGCCCGGTGCCGGCCAGCGCCCCGACCAGCGCACCGACCGCCAGCGCGGTGCTGAACAGCCCGAACGAGGCCGCCCCGGTCTGGAAAACGGTCTTGGCGAGCGCGGCCAGGGTGAGCTGGAAGTTGAACAGCGACATGCCGATCACCGACATCACCGCCATCGGCAGCAGCAGGTCGGGGCGGCGCCAGACGTAGCGCAGGCCGTCGACGACCTTGGCCGAGGCCCGCTCGTCGCGCGGCGGCAGCGCCTCCCGGTGCAGCTCGGCCGGGCGCATCCGGACGACGTTGACCAGCGGGGCGATCGAGCTGAGCGCGGTGAACAGGAAGACCGGCCCCACGTCGAACGCGGCGATGGCCAGGCCGGCGACGGCCGGCCCGACGATCCGGGCGGAGTTGAACACGGCCGCGTTCAGCGAGAGCGCGTTCGGCAGCAGCGAGGTGCCGACCAGCTCCGAGACGAACGCCTGCCGGACGGGGGTCTCCACGGCGTTGGCGACGCCGAGCAGGGCCGCGAACGCGAAGACGTGCCAGAGCTGCACGAGGCCGGTGATCACCAGCAGGCTCATCGCGAGCGCCAACACGGTCCAGAACGCGTTGGCGACGAAGAGCAGCATCCGCTTGTCGTAGCGGTCGGCGAGCCGCCCGGAGAGCAGGGTGAGCAGCAGGACGGGAGCGAACTGGAGGGCGGTGACCACGCCGAGCGCGGTGGCGGAGTTGTCGGAGAGCTCGAGGACCAGCCAGTCCTGGGCGATGAACATCATCCAGACACCGATCAGCTTGATCAGTTGCCCGGATGCGAAGAGCCGGTAGTTGCGGACCTGTAGGGACTGGAACATCGTGCTCAGCTTCGCCTGCACTCTTTGTGCGCCTCCTCGCGGTCGTACGCGTCATCGACGGCGGACGGCGCGGTGGTGCGAGGCGCGCGGGTCAGGCGCGGGCGAGCTGCTGAAGGATCTCGGCGGCCTGCCGCAGGGTGTCCCGTTCTGCTTCGGTCAGCTCGGCCAGCCGGTGGGCCAGCCACTCGTCGCGGACGCGCTCGAACTGGTCGAGCACCGCCCGTCCCCCCTCTGTCGCCGCGAGGATGACCTGCCGGCCGTCGGTCGGGTGGGGGGTGCGCTGCACGAGGCCGCGCTCCTCCAACTTCGCGACGATCTTGGTCATCGTCGGCGGCTGCACCCGTTCGACGTCGGCCAGTTCCCGGGGCGTCAGCGCGCCCGCCAGCTGGAGGCTGGTGAGCGCGGAGAGCTGGGTGACCGTGAGGTCGCCGACCGGCCGGGCCTGGCGGACCCGTCGGTTGAGTCGGGTGATCGCATCACGCAGCTGTGGTGCGAGCTGCGCCGGTGGCACGCGTTTCGCCGTCACCGTCCGCTCCGTCACGATAGTTAGCTTAACTAATGAGCCTGGCTAATGAGCTGCGATATGACCATGCTCACGAGAAGTTTGCCCTGCTCCGGGCCGGCTATCCGATTCGGTCACCGACCCGGAGCGGAGGGTGGTCAGAGCACCAGGGACTCGATCGGCCCGCGCAGGAAGTACAGCACGAAGAGGGCGGCCACCCCGTACAGCAGGGGATGGATCTCCCGGGCCTTGCCCTTGGCGAGCTTCACCACCACGTACGTGATCAGGCCTGCGCCGATGCCGTTGGAGATCGAGTACGTGAAGGGCATCAGGACGATCGTGAGGAACGCCGGGATGGCGATCTCGTAGTCGGACCAGTCGATCGTCCGCACCGCGGTCATCATCAGGAAGCCGACCACCACCAGCGCGGTGGAGGCCGCCTCGAACGGCACCACCACGACCAGCGGCGCCAGGAACATCGCCAGCAGGAACAGGCCGCCGGTGACCAGGTTGGCCACGCCGGTGCGGGCGCCCTCCGCCACACCGGCGGCGCTCTCGATGTACGACGTGTTGCTCGACGTGCTCGCCGCACCGCCGGCCGCCGCCGCGATCGAGTCGACCAGCAGGATCTCCTTGGCCCGCGGCGGGGTGCCCCGCTCGTCGAGCATGCTCCCCTCCTGCCCGACCGCGACCATCGTGCCCATGGTGTCGAAGAAGTCCGTGATCAGCAGGGTGAACACGAACATGAGGACGACGAGCCAGCCGGCCCGGCTCCACGAGTCGAACACGTTGAAGTTGCCCAGCAGCGACAGGTCCGGCACGTCCAGCCAGGTCTTCGGCAGCTCGGGGACGTTCAGCGCCCAGCCCTTCGGGTTCGGCTTGCCGTCGACGAAGGACGGCCCGATGTTCGCCACCGCCTCGACGACGACCGCCAGCACGGTGGAGCCGAGGATGCCGATCAGGATCGCGCCCTTGACCCGGCGTACCAGCAGCACCACGGTCAACAGCAGGCCCACCACGAAGACCAGCATCGGCCAGCTGCCGAGGGTGCCGTCGAAGCCCAGGCCGACGGGGACGGTGGTGTTCGCCGAGTCCGGGACACGGCGGACGAAGCCGGCGTCGACCAACCCGATGATGGTCAGGAAGAGGCCGATGCCGACGCCGATCGCCGTCTTCATCTGCGTCGGCACCGAGCGGAACACCGCCGTGCGCAGGCCGGTCAGCACCAGCACCGCGATGATCACACCCTCGATCACCACGAGGCCCATCGCGTCCGCCCAGGTCATCTCCGGGGCGATCTCGTACGCGACCAGCGCGTTGACGCCGAGACCGGCGGCGAGGGCGATCGGGAACCGGCCGACGACGCCCATCAGGATCGTCATCAGGCCGGCGACCAGGGCGGTGGCCGCCGCGAGGGCGGGGATGGGGAGCTTCTGGCCGTCGCCGTCGACGGCACCACCGATGATGAGCGGGTTGAGCACCACGATGTACGCCATCGTGAAGAAGGTCGCCAGGCCACCGCGCACCTCGCGGCTCATCGTCGAGCCACGGGCGGAGATCTCGAAGAACCGGTCGAAACCGTTACGCGGGTGAGCCGGATCGGGTGGTGTGCCGTTGTCGGGTGGGGCTACTGCCATCAGGTCCTCGCAGGTGATCTTCCGTTGTCGCGCCGCATCGTCGCAGATCACGGGCCAGCAGCGAAAGTTGATCGCGTACGCTTGCCGCGTGCCGAAGGAGCAGCCGCCGCGACCCGAGCCGCTCGACCCGCCGATGGTGCCGTTCGCCCTCGCCGGGATGGCGGCCTGGGCGCTCGCCGGGTTCGTGTTACTCGTCTTCTTCCGCGACTGGCTGGCCGCGCACGGTCACCAGGACTGGTTGTGGATCTGCCTGGCCGGTTTCCTGTGGGGTTTCCCCGGTCTCGCCGTGATGATGCGGCACGACGCCAACCGACGCCGCCGCCGCGCCGGCCACTGACCTGCGCCGACGCCGATCCGCCGGCCCGGCGCCGCGGCCGGTCCGTCAGGGGTGGCCGTACGGCTCCGCCGGCTCCGCGGCCTCCACCGAGCCCGGCGCCCGGCTGACCGACACGGGCTCCACCGCGCTGTCGTCGTAGACCGTCGGCATCTCGTCGACCGGGGTGTCGGCGGCCTCGATCAGGGTCTCCGAGTGCGCGCCGCAGCCGTGGTCGGCGCTGACCACCCGGCCGTCGTCGGGGGCGTAGAAGTTGCCGCAGGCGCCGAAGGACTGCCGCAGGGCGCCGGCGAGCGGCAGGTAGAAGCCGCAGGTCCCGCAGCGGGCGGCGGCGGGAGCGGCGACCGAGATCGCGGCGGAGGGGCCGTGGTCGCCGTCGTACCAGCGCTGGGCGGCCTCGCTGCGCCCCTCCCGGGAGAGCACCCGGGCCCGGCCGAGCCCCAGCTCCCAGGCGGCCTCCTCGACCGCCGGGTCGTCGGAGAGCACGTAGCCGGGCTGGAGCCGCTCGTCGTCCGCCGGGGTGGGCAGCAGGTCGCCGGGACCGAGGTCACCCGGCTTGAGCCGCTCCTGCCAGGGCAGCCAGCCGGGCGCGAGCATCGCGTCCGCGCCGGGAAGCAGCACCGTCTCGCAGACGGTGACGTGCCGGCTGCGGGGCACCCGGGTGACGGTGACCGCCCACCGCCAGCCGCGGTAGCCGGCGAGCCGGCACTCGAAGTAGTGGGTGACGAGACGATCGCCCTCCGCGACGGCCTGCAGGTGGTCGCCGATGTCCGAGGCGTCGACCTCGGTGATGGCGTCACGCGCCACCTCGACGGCGGCGGCGCAGACCTGGTCGAGACGAGCGGCGCGGGCGGAGGCGGGCCTGGTCACCCGACCATTGTTCCCCATGCGTACGGCAGACCGACAGGCACCCGCCGAGGACGTTCTGGCGCAGTGGTGCGGCGTGCGCGGACCGGATGGGCGAGGATGGTGGGCATGCCGCTGTTCTCCCGCTCCGGGCGGTCCGTGCTCGGGCAGACCGTCGGCACCGGCATCAAGGCCGTCCGCCTGCTGTTCCGGGGCTCGGTCAGCGGTGGGCGCTGGATGACCCGCCGGGCCGGCCGGGCCCGCGCCCGGGGCGCCGGGGACGAGGTCGGCATGGTCCGCCTCTTCGACCTGCACGCGGTCTCCTGCGCCGGGGACACGCTGATCGCCATCGGCCTCGCCGGGACGATCTTCTTCAACGTCCCGCTCGGCGAGGCGCGCAGCAAGGTCGCCCTCTACCTGCTGGTGACCATGGTGCCGTTCGCCATGCTCGCCCCGGTGGTGGGCCCGCTGCTCGACCACTTCCGGCACGGCCGGCGGTACGCGCTGGCCGCCACCATGCTCGGCCGGGCCTTCCTGGCCTGGCTGATCTCCGACTACATCCACGGCTTCGGCCTCTACCCGGCGGCCTTCGGCGTGCTGGCGCTCTCCCGCGCGTACGGGGTGGCCCGCTCGGCGGCCGTGCCCCGGCTGCTCCCGGAGGGGCTCGGGCTGTCCCAGGTGGGCGCCCGGGCCAGCGTCTACGGCACGGTGGCCGGCGCGCTGGTCGCCCCGATCGGCCTGGCCGCCTTCTGGTTCGGGCCGCAGTGGCCGCTCCGGGTGGCCTCGGTCATCTTCCTGGTCGGCATGGTGATCTCCCTGCGGCTGCCCCCGAAGGCCGACTCGGAGCCGCCGGAGCGGGTGCCCCGGCCGCTGCGGGCGCTGGGTCGCCGCACCGGGGACCGCCCGCTGGGCCGGGGGCGGCCGGCGGGCCGACTCGTGATCGCCACCCTGATCGGCGCCGCGACGCTGCGCGCGGTCTACGGCTTCCTGCTGCTCTTCCTGGCGTTCGCGATCAAGGCGGGCGACCTGACCACCGTGGCCTTCGGTCGGGACCTCGGCGACGAGGCGGCGCTGGGCCTGGTCGGCGCGGCGCTCGCCGTGGGCACCTTCCTGGCCACCGCGGTCGGCACCCGGCTGCGCATCCACCGACCCGCCGCGATCCAGTCCAGCGGCATGGTCGTCGTCGCCGGGGTGGCGATCCTCGCCGCGTTGAAGTTCTCGCTGCCCATGGTCGCCCTGCTCTGCCTGGTCGCCGCGCTGAACAGCGGCATCGCCAAGCTCGCCGTGGACGCCTCGATCCAGGAGCGCATCCCGGAGCGGCTGCGGGCCAGCTCCTTCGCCCACTCGGAGACGGTGCTGATGCTCGCCTTCGTCGCCGGGGGCGGGCTGGGGCTCGTACCCTTCGACGGCCGGATCGGGATCGCCGTCGTCGCCGCCGTCGGCACCGTGGCCGCCGCCCGGGGCCTGGTGGTGGCGGGCCGACTGCGCGCGGAGCGCCTGCTCGGCCGGCCGCTCGGCGACGACGAGCTGACCGACGGCACCGACGGCACCGACCCCGACGCCCCGGGTCCCCCGGGCACCGACGGCGCGGGTTCCCCCGACCCGGAGGCCGGGCGCCGGTACGACCCCACGCCCACCTCCCCAGCCCCGGCGCAGGGCGGCGCTCCGCTGGACGACCCCGGCCTGGCACCGCCGGGCTACCACATCTACCGGCCCTCGTCGGCCGTCGGCGGGCCGGGCGGGACGGACGACGAGACCCGCCGGGAGCCGCAGGGGCCGCTCTCGTGACCGGTCTGCTGGTGGTCACGGCGGTCCCCGCCGAGGCCGAGGCGATCCGCGCCGGCCTCGCCGACCAGACGACCACGGTGCTGCCGGTGGGGGTCGGGCCGGCCGTCGCCGCCGCGACCACGACCCGGCTGCTGGTGCTCGCCGAGGCCGCCGGTCGGCCGTACGGCGGAGTGGTCAGCGCGGGCGTGGCGGGGGGCTTCGCCGGCCGGGTGGAGGTGGGCGCCACGGTGCTGGGCACCGTGTCCGTGGCCGCCGACCTGGGCGCCGAGTCGCCGGCCGGCTTCATCCCGGTGGACGAGCTGGGCATGCCCCCGGACTGGCTGGGCGGCGCCACCGCGCTCGCCGCCGACCCGGGCCTGTTCGCCCGGCTGCGGGCCGCGCTCCCGACGGCCATCGTCGGCCCCGTGCTGACCGTCAGCACGGTCACCGGCACCGCCGCCAGCACCGACGCGCTGCGCCGGCGGCACCCGGACGCGGTCGCCGAGGCCATGGAGGGGTACGGGGTGGCCGTCGCCGCCGCCCAGGCGGGCCTCCCGTTCGTCGAGCTGCGTACCGTCTCCAACCCGATCGGCCCGCGCGACCGCGACGCGTGGCGCATGCGCGAGGCGCTAGCCGCCCTGACCACCGCCGCCGCGGCCCTGACCTGACCCGTCCGTCTGTCCTGCCCGGCCTGCCTTCCCGCTTGCCTGCCCGCCCGGTGGCCTGCCTGCCCGCCCGCTTGCGTGCCCCCACGGCCGGACCGTCAGCCCGCGACCGCCGGCCGACGGTCGAGCCGCAGCGACCACGGTCGGCACGCCTCCAGTTCGTAGCCGCAGGCGAGCAGGAAGTCGCTCCCACCGGCCCCGGCGGTCGCGAGCACGGTGCGGATACCGATCCTGTCCATCTCCTCCGCGAGGAGTTGGAGCAGCCGGCGGCCGATGCCCAGGAAGCGCAGCTGGGGCGCCACCACCACGCCGTCCAGCACCATCTCCCGCCGGCCGCCGCCGTCCTCACCCAGCAACAGGTCCTCGCTCCGTTCGTGCGCCCGCAACTCGCCGACCGGCCCGCCACCGGGCAGTTCGGCCACGAATCGCCAACACCCGTCCGGCACGTCCTCGGTCACCCGGCGAAACTCCACGGTGGCGCGAAGCCGCTCCCGTACCCGTCGCTCGTCGCGCCGCCCGCGGTCGAGGTCGTACGTCCGCTCGGGCACCCGCACCGGCCACTGCTCCGGCGGTACGTACCAGTGTCCCCACCACGCGCCCGGCCAGTCCTTCAGCGTCCGGACCTCGCGGACGTCGAGGTGCGCGGGATAGCGGCGACCGCCCCCGTCGCGTCGTCCGTCGTGCGGGACGGACGGCAGCACCGCGAGGTCGCCCGGCCCGCCCGAGGACGGCGTTCCACCGTTGCCGTCGCCGTTGCCGTTGCCGTTGCGATCGCCGAAACCGACGCCAACGCCGACGGAGTCCGGAATGCCATCCGGAGCGCCATCCCGAGCGCCGTACGCGATGCCGTTTGTGCTGCCGTACGCGATGCCGTTTGTGCTGCTTCTTGCGATGTCATCTGGGAAGGCGTCTGCCATGTCGGGCCCAGCGTCTCGGACACCGACCACCAGCTCCCCGCCGGCGGCCCGGACCAACCGCTCCACCGTCCGCAAACTCGGATCGGCTCCCGGATCGGACTCGATCCGCGCCACGGTGCTCTTGGGCACGCCCGACCGCCGCGCCAGTTCCCGCTGGCTCAGGTCTGCCTGGCGGCGCAGTGCGCGCAGCGCCGCCCCCACGTCGATCGGCCCGCTCCACTCCGTCACACCTCGATCGTCGCCATGGAGTGGGCCGACTTCAACAACAGCCGCCCACCTGTGGAAAAGGCTGTGGATAACCGGCATGGTTGTGTGCAGCCGGATGCTCTCGGGCGGACCAGCGCGGCCCAGCCGAGCTGCCGCCCGTCGACCCGCAGCCCGGCCGAGCCGAGCTGGCGCCGGTCTGCCCGCAGCGCGCCCGGGCCCGGCGCAGCCACAACCAGAGCCACAGCCACAGCCCGATTCGGTGGCGCAGCCGGTCGCCGTTCGCGGCTACAGCCATAGCCATAGCCACAACGGTCGCTGTCGAGCTGCCCCGCCTATGAGACCACCGGTGCGCACCGGCCCGCCCTCCTGGCGGGGGCGTGCCTGCCCCATCTGTGAGGGCAGCTCGACAGGGGCCGAACGAAGCATGGTGACGCCACCGACGGGGCCGGCTCGACACCGTTACCCGGTGGCGCCACCGACGACCCGCTCGACACCGTGCCTCGTGTCCCTGTGGCCCGTGGCTGAGGCCAGCAGCTCGGCACCGCGCCCCGGGGGCCCCGTGGCCCCGGCCCCCCGAGCTCCCGTGGGCCGTGGGCCGTGGGCTGTGGGCCGTAAGGAATGCGGCTCGGCACCGTGGGTGTGTCCGGTCCCGTCGCGCCCGTCGCGGACGGCCTCACGTCGCGGGGCAGGTCACAGTCGCGGGGACCGGGCGGAGCCGGCCCGCTGCGGGCGGGGATACCGTGGGGGCGTGGCGCTCTCGCTGGCGATCTCGCCCTGCCCCAACGACACGTTCGTCTTCCACGCCCTGGTGCACGGCCTCGTGCCCGACGCGCCGCCGGTGGAGGTGACGTACGCCGACGTCGACGTGACCAACACGGCCGCCGAGCGGGGCGCGTTCGACCTGGTGAAGGTGAGCTACGCCGCGCTGCCGTGGCTGTTGGAGGACTACCACCTGCTGCCCTGCGGCGGGGCGCTCGGCCGTGGCTGCGGCCCGCTGGTGCTGACCAGGGGCGACGGCGCCGGCCGACTCGACCGCCCGGGCAGCGCGGGACACGCCGGCCGCGCCGACCTGACCGACCGCACCGACCGGGCCGACCTCACCGGCGCGACCGTGGCGGTGCCCGGCGACCGGACGACGGCGTACCTGCTCTTCCGGCTCTGGGCGGCGGACCGGCCGCCGGCGCGGATCGAGGTGGTGCCGTTCCACGAGATCATGCCGGGCGTGGCCGCCGGCCGGTACGACGCCGGCCTGGTCATCCACGAGGCCCGGTTCACCTACCCGCGGCACGGCCTGACCGCCCTGGTCGACCTGGGCGAGTGGTGGGAGGCCGACACCGGCCTGCCCATCCCCCTCGGCGCCATCCTGGCCCGGCGCGGTGCGGTGGACCCGGAGGCCGCCGCCGGGTGGATCCGCGAGTCGGTCCGCCGGGCCTGGGCCGACCCGGCGGCGAGCCGCGACTACGTGCTGGCGCACGCGCAGGAGATGGAGCCCGACGTGGTGGACCGACACATCGGCCTCTACGTCAACAAGTTCACCGCCGACCTGGGGGACGCCGGGTTCGCCGCCGTGGAGGCGCTGCTCGGTCGGGCCGCCGCCGCCGGGCTGGTGCCTCAGACCTCCAGCTCGCGCGCGACGGCGTGGACCAGCTGAGCGATCTTCTGCGCGGTCTTGCGGTCGGGGAAGCGACCCCGGCGCAGGTCCGGCTGCACCTTCGCCTCCAGCACCTTGATCATGTCCTCGACGAGGCCGTGCAGCTCCTCGGCCGGCCGGCGGCGCAGCTCCGCCACCGACGGCGGGGCGTCGAGCAGCTTGACCCCCATCGCCTGCGCGCCCCGGCGGCTGTCCACCACGCTGAAATCGACCCGCTGACCGCCCTTGAGGTCGGTGACACCCGCCGGCAGCGCGGTCTTGGGAAGGAACACGTCGCCACCCTCGTCGCTGGTGACAAACCCGTATCCCTTGGCCGCGTCAAACCACTTCACTCGACCCGTCGGCACCTGAGAACCCCTGCTTCGCTTGAGACGTCTACTGCCCCAAGGCTAGCCGGATCATCCCGTCCAGCGCCGCCGGGAATCCGGTGAGATCATCCAGCACCGCCTCCGCCCCGGCGGCGCGGAGTTCGTCGGCCGAACACGGGCCGGTCGCGACGGCGATGCCGGGCACGCCCGCCGCCCGGGCGGCCACCATGTCGGCCACGTGGTCGCCGACGTAGTGCGTGGCGCCGTGCTCGCGCAGCGCGGTCGCCTTCTCCTCGGCGAACAGGTCGCCGGCCAGCTCGTCGACCGCCAGTCCGAGGTGGTCGAGGTGCAGCCGGGCCAGACGGCCCAGCTTGGAGGTGACCACCAGCACCCGGCCGCCACGGGCGCGGATCGCGTCGATCGCCTCGCGGGCGCCGGGCAGCGGGACGGTGGGCGTGATCGCGTACGCCGGATAGAGCTCGCGGTACGTGCGGACGGCCGCGTCGACCTGCTCCGGCGGGAACCAGCGGGCGATCTCGGTACGCAGCGGCGGGCCGAGCCGGGACACCGCGGCCTCAGCGTCCACGTGCACGCCCGTCCGGGCGGTCAGCGCCCGGTAGGCGGCGGCGATGCCGGGGCGCGAGTCGACCAGGGTCATGTCGAGGTCGAAGCCGACCGTCAGTGCGGACATGCGGAGAAACCTACCCGCCCGTCCGCACGGGTCAGCCGGACGTCCGAGGGGCGGGAAGACCCCCTGCCGGGCTAGCGTGGAACGACGATGACCACCTCACTCGCCGACCACCTGCGGTCGCTGCCCGACGAGTCGCTCGCCGCCCTCCTCCAACTGCGGCCGGACCTCGTGGTGCCCGTGCCCGCCGACGTCTCCGCGCTCGCCATCCGGGCCCAGTCCCGGGTCTCGGTGGCCCGCGCGCTCGACGGGCTCGACCAGTTCACCCTGCAGATCCTGGACGCCGCCCGGCTCACCCGGGACCCGGCCGAGGGCACCACCTCCACCGCCTCGGTGCTCGCCATGGCCACCGCCGGCACGTACCCGCCCGCCCCCACCTCCGTCCGCGCCGCCGTGAACCGGCTGCGGGCGCTCTTCCTGCTGCACGGCCCCGAGAGCGCCCTGCGCGTGGTGGAGAGCGTCGACGAGGTCTCCCCGTACCCGGCGGGGCTGGGCCGGCCGGCGGCGGAGCTGGACCCGCGGGCGGCGGCGCTCTGCGCGGACCCGGCGAAGCTGCGGCGGACGCTGCTGGCCGCGCCACCCTCGGCCCGCGCCATCCTGGACCGGCTGGCCGCCGGCCCGCCGGTGGGCAGCGTGCCGGCGGGCGCGTTGCAGGCGCCGCCGGTCGGCGCGGAGGACGACCTGCCCCCGGACCCGACCAACGGCGGCGCGCCGACCGGCTCGCCGGTGCGCTGGCTGGTCGACCACCACCTGCTGGTGCTGGTCTCCGGCCCCAACAAGGCCAGCGCCACCGGCACCGTCGAGCTGCCCCGGGAGGTCGGCCTGCTGCTGCGCCGGGACAGCGGCCCGCTCGGCCCGCTGCGGACCAGCCCGCCGCCCGTGGCCACGCCGCCGCGCGAGCCGAAGGCCGCCGACTCCGCCGGGGCCGGGCAGACCATGGAGGCGGTACGTCACACCGAGGCGCTGCTGGAGCAGCTCGCCGCCGAGCCGGCGCCCGTGCTGCGCTCCGGCGGCCTGGGCGTGCGCGACCTGCGCCGGCTGGCCCGCGCGGTCGGGGTGGACGAGCCGACGGCCGCCCTGCTGCTGGAGGCGGCGTACGCGGCGGGGCTGATCGGCGAGGTGGACCTGCCCGGGGCCACCACCACCCGCTACGGGGCCGACCAGCAGGTGCTGCCCACCGCCGGGTACGAGGTGTGGCGGGCCGGCACGCTGGCGCAGCGCTGGGAGCAGCTCGGCCGGGCCTGGCTGACGATGACCCGGCAGGTCGGGCTGATCGGGCAGCGCGACGACCGGGACCGGCCGATCACCGTGCTCTCGGCCGAGGCGGAACGGGCCGGGGCGCCGGCCGCCCGACGCGCCGTCCTCGGGGTGCTCGCCGACCTGGAGCCCGCCACCGCGCCCACCCCCGAGGAGGTGCAGTCGCTGCTCGACTGGCGGGCGCCGCGGCGCAGCCGGGGGCGGGAGGCCGCGCACCGCGACGTGCTGACCGAGGCGGCGACGCTGGGCGTGACCGGGCTGGGGGCGCTCACCTCGTACGCGCGGCTGCTGCTCGCCGACGTCACCGCCGCCGACGAGCGGGGCGGGGACGACCCGCTCGGGCTGCGCGCGGACGCCGAGGAGGGCGACGGGACCGGCGCGGTGCGCGCGCTGGACGCGTTGCTGCCCGCCCCGGTCGACCACTTCCTGGTGCAGGCCGACCTGACCGTCGTGGTGCCCGGCCCGCCCGACCCGGCCCTCGCCGCCGAGCTGGAGGTGGTGGCCGAGCACGAGTCGGCCGGTGGCGCCAGCGTGCACCGGGTCACCCCGGCCAGCGTGCGCCGGGCCCTGGACGCCGGCTACTCGGCCGACGACCTGCACGCCCTGTTCCGGCGCCGGTCCCGCACCCCGGTCCCGCAGGGGCTGACGTACCTGGTGGACGACGTGGCCCGCAAGCACGGCGGGCTGCGGGTCGGCTCTGCCGGGGCGTACGTGCGCAGCGACGACGAGGCGCTGCTGACCGAGGTGCTCGCCGACCGGCGGCTGGAGTCGCTGGCGCTGCGCCGGCTCGCGCCGACGGTGCTGTCGACCCCGTACCAGGTGGGCCGGATGCTCACGGCCCTGCGCGAGGCCGGGTACGCCCCGGTGCCGGAGGACGCGAGCGGGGCGGCGGTGCTGTCCCGCCCGAAGACCCGCCGGGCCCCGGCCCGGGTGTCGGTGACGACCCGGACCCTCGACCCGCTGACCGCGCCGAAGCTGTCCATGCCCCGCCTGCTCGGCGTGGTGGAGCAGATCCGGCGCGGCGACGCGGCGGCCCGGGCGGCGCGGCGCGCGCCGGCGGTGGTCCGGGGCGGTGCGGCGCGTACCGGGCCGGCGCCGGTGCACACCCACAGTGACGCCCTCGCCGTGCTCCAGCAGGCGGTGCGGGACAAGGCGCTGGTCTGGGTCGGGTACGTCGACGCGCACGGGGCGACCGCGTCCCGGCTGGTCCGGCCGGTCTCGATCGGCGCGGGTTACCTGCGCGCCGAGGACGAGCGGACGGAGATGCTGCACACCTTCGCCCTGCACCGGATCACGGCGGCGGTGTTGGAGGACTGAGCGCCAGCGGCCCTACGGGTCGTTTTCGGAGCGGCCGGCGGCCTCGGCCCGGGTCAGCGCCGGCTGCGGCGTACCGTCCCGACGACGGAGACAACCAGCAGCAGCGCGAACCCGGCGCCGGCCGACTCGCCGACCGAGTCGACGAAGCCCTGTTCGAGCACCAGCCAGCCGAAGAGGAACCAGCCGAGGAGCACCGTCGCGGCGGCCGCGTACGCGACGACGGTGACGGTGGAGACTCCCTCGTCCGGCGACGGGTCGCGCTCGGCACTGTGCTCCGGTCTCGCTTCCCGGTCGACCGTCATCTCCAGCCTCCCCGTCCGTCCGACGCCTGGCATTCCAGCGTGTCACTCGGGTGACCGGAGTGACAGGGGATAAAACCCCGATCGGACGACATGTGCGATGCGGGCGGGCCGGGGCCCCGGGGGCGGCGGCTCAGGTGCCGGGGCGCCGCCCGACCAGCACCACCCGGCTGCCGACCTTGCCCAGCTCCCAGTACCGGACCGCGTCGGCGTGCAGCAGGTTGACGCAGCCGTGCGAGCCGATCGCCTTGTTGTGCAGGTAGGTCGTGGTCTCGTGGAAGCCCATTCCCTGCGTGAAGTGCTGCCAGTACGGGAGCCAGACCTCGTACGGGTCGGACCACTCCTTGATGTTGCGATAGTTGATCTTGAAGGTGCCGGCCGGGGTGCGGTAGCCGGGCATCCCCGTCCGGGTGACCGTCGGCTTCACGAGCACCTTGCCGTTGCGCATCACCCAGGTCGTCTGCCGGGTCAGGTCGATGCAGAAGGTGGTGCCCGAGCCGGCCTTGCAGCGCGCCGTGTCGGTGGTGGCGAGCCGCTTCGCCACGTCGTGGGTGGTGGGCCCCGCGCGGCCGTGGGCGGGGCGGATGTCGTACCGCTTCTGGAACTTCTTGATCGCGGCGCAGTCGGCGGCGGACTGCCGGCCGTCCACGGTCAGCGTCCCGAAACCGCCCAGCCGGGCGAGGTACGCCTCCACCGCGCGCTGGTGCTCCCCCTGCGGGCAGCCGGCGGCCGACGGCGACGTGGTGGGCTTCGGCGCGGGCCGGGTCGGCCTCGGGCGGTTCGGCGCGGGCTTCACCGCCGGCTTCGCCGTCGCCGTGCCGGCCCGCTGGTCCGGCCCGGGCGCACCGCTCGCCCCCGTTAACTGCTCCGTGGCACCGACCGGGACGGGACCCCCGCCCCCACCTCCGTCGGCCCGCGGCTCGAACGCGCACGCACCGGCGCCGACCAGCGTGGCCACTGCCAGGGCGACGAGCCGGGTGGTGATCCGGACGTGTTTCATGGCGCCTCCCGTGACAGGTGTCCTATTGCTAGACGTCGTGAGTACCGCTCCGGTTGCGCCCCGTGTCCAGATTTTTCTGGCGTCACCCGGATACGTGCAACACTGGTGGGTCGCCCCGGGGCGGGTCAGTCACCTCCCGGACAGCCGGCGACCCGAGGCGGAGGAGAGGCACTGGCGTGAGCGGTGGACCCCTGATCGTGCAGTCGGACAAGACCCTGCTGCTGGAGATCGACCACCCCGACGCGCAGGCGTGCCGGATGGCCATCGCGCCCTTCGCGGAGCTGGAGCGCTCCCCGGAGCACGTGCACACCTACCGGCTGACCCCGCTCGGGTTGTGGAACGCGCGTGCCGCCGGGCACGACGCCGAGGCCGTGGTGGACGCGCTGATCAAGTACTCGCGGTACCCGGTGCCGCACGCGCTGCTGGTCGACGTGGCCGAGACGATGGACCGGTACGGCCGGCTCCAGCTCGCCAACGACCCGGCGCACGGGCTGGTGCTGCGGGCCCTGGACCGGGTGGTGCTGATCGAGGTCGCCAAGAGCAAGAAGCTCGCCGGCATGCTCGGCGCGAAGATCGACGACGACACGATCGCGGTGCACCCGTCCGAGCGGGGCCGGCTCAAGCAGGCGCTGCTCAAGCTGGGCTGGCCGGCCGAGGATCTGGCCGGCTACGTCGACGGCGAGGCGCACCCGATCGAGCTGGCCGAGGCCGGCAAGGACGGCGGCAAGCCGTGGACGCTGCGGTCGTACCAGCGGGAGGCCGTGGAGGCGTTCTGGGCCGGCGGGTCGGGCGTGGTGGTGCTGCCCTGCGGCGCGGGCAAGACGCTGGTCGGGGCGGCGGCGATGGCCGAGGCGAAGGCCACCACGCTGATCCTGGTCACCAACACGGTCGCCGGGCGGCAGTGGAAGCGCGAGCTGATCGCCCGCACCTCCCTGACTGAGGAGGAGATCGGCGAGTACTCGGGCGAGCGCAAGGAGATCCGCCCGGTCACCATCGCCACGTACCAGGTGCTCACCTCGCGGCGCGGCGGCGCGTTCACCCACCTGGACCTGTTCGGCGCGCGCGACTGGGGCCTGGTCGTCTACGACGAGGTGCACCTGCTGCCCGCGCCGATCTTCCGGTTCACCGCGGACCTCCAGGCCCGCCGCCGGCTGGGCCTGACGGCGACGCTGGTCCGCGAGGACGGCCGGGAGGGCGACGTGTTCAGCCTGATCGGCCCGAAGCGGTACGACGCGCCGTGGAAGGACATCGAGCAGCAGGGCTGGATCGCCCCGGCCGAGTGCACCGAGGTACGCGTGACGCTCACCGACGCGGAGCGCATGTCGTACGCGACGGCGGAGGCCGAGGAGCGCTACCGGATGGCGGCGACCGCCCGGACGAAGCTGCCCGTGGTCAAGGCGCTGGTGGACCGGCACCCGGGCGAGCAGACGCTGGTGATCGGCGGCTACATCGAGCAGCTGCACCAGCTCGGCGAATACCTCGACGCGCCGATCGTGCAGGGCTCCACCACCAACAAGGAGCGGGAGCGGCTCTTCGACGCGTTCCGCTCCGGGGAGATCCGCACCCTGGTGATCTCGAAGGTCGGCAACTTCTCCATCGACCTGCCCGAGGCGGCGGTGGCGATCCAGGTCTCCGGCACCTTCGGCTCGCGGCAGGAGGAGGCGCAGCGGCTGGGGCGGGTACTGCGGCCGAAGGCCGACGGCCGGCAGGCCCACTTCTACACGGTCGTCTCCCGGGACACCATCGACACCGAGTACGCCGCCCACCGCCAGCGCTTCCTCGCCGAGCAGGGGTACGCGTACACGATCGTCGACGCCGACGACGTCCTCGGCCCGAAGCTCCCGACGACCGACTGACTCCCGTCACCTGTCGAGCCGTCGGGAGACCTCGCGGGGAGCACTGGTCCCTCCGGTCGACGTAGTGGACCTGGACCCGGCTCAGCGGTGTGGCCCGACGCTGACGAATGACTGATGCCTCCCCGGGTACGCGGGCTGCGATACCGGCGACGGATTCGGGCCCGTGGCCCCGCACCGCCACCACGCTGGGCCACGGCCCGGCGCGATTCGCGATGGCCGATCCGACATACGCGAGAAGAGGCATGCGATGAGGGACAGGATCCTCCAAGCTCTGAAGAGGCAGACAAAGTCAATCATGGTGCGCCGTAGGCGCAGGGATTCCATGATCAGCAAGCGGGGCCGCTCCAGAAGGCCCGGCAGGCTCTTCCAATAAGCGCGCGCATACGAAAGGGGTTGACGAGCCGCTACCGCGGCCCGTCAACCCGCACGCGTCATCAAGGCCCGCCCGGGTGCTGGCCCGGCTCAGCGCCCGCGTCGAGCCGGGCGGCGTCACCGTCTCGGCCGAGGACCAGCAGGGCGTACGCCACCACTGGGTCTTCTGCGACCGCCCGCTGCCCGGCGAGGCGCGGTGCACCCTGCCGACCAACCACACCGCGCCCTGCTCCCGCCGCCCCTGACGAACCCGAGCAGCTCCGGCCAAATCTTGGACAGTTTCCGTTCCCTGGGAACGACAACTGTCCAAGATTGCCAAGCCGGCGGGGGCGGGGGCGGCGCAACCCCGGCCATCAGAGCACCCGGGTGATCTGCTCGGCGGCGATCCGGGCGTCCAGGGTCGCCGGGTCGAGGTTGGCGCAGAGCACCACCGACGCGCCGACGGCCAGCGGCGCCAGCAGCCAGTACACGGGCTGCTCGTGCTCGGCGACGTCGACCAGCAGCCGGTCGCCGGCCCGCAGGTCGAGTCGCTCCGCCACGGCCCGGGCGACGCTGCCCCACTCGCGGTAGCTCGTGCCGTCCGAGCTGGCCGCGTCGGCACTGGTCAGCGGGGCGGACGCGGGCAGCGCGTCGGTGTGCCGGGCCACCTCGGCGAGCCAGTCCAGGTAGCCCAGGGGCACCTCGGTCAACGGGGCGGACCCGAGCCCGAGGACGTAGCGGTGCCGGCCTTCGGGCACGTCCTCCAGCCAGTCGTCCAGCCGCTTCGCGCTGACGAAGACCGCGTCGAACGGCTCGTTGTCGCCCGGCCCGAGCTGCGGCAGGCCGGCAGTCGCCCGGGGACGGAACGACACCGCCACCCCGGCCGACCAGGCGCCCAGCAGCACGGCGGCGGTCTGCCAGTGCGCCGGGAGCAGCACTGCGGCCCGGTCGCCGACGCCCAGCCCGCAGCCCTCGCGCAGCAGCCCGGCGGCCCGCGCCGCCCAGCCGCCCAGCTCCGTGGCGGTCAGGTCGACCCGCTCACCGGTCGCGTCGTCGAGATACGTCAGCAGCGGCCGGTCCATCTCGGTGGGCCGGTCACCGGTCGGCGACTCCCGGACGAGGGCATCGGTCAGGATCATCACGAACTCCTCGGGCAGGCTCAGGCCACCCTACTCAACCAGCGTCGGACCGGCATTCCACTGACGCGCCGGTGGGCATGCGAACGGATGGGCGTCACCTGAACCGGTCGACCCCTGCGAGCCAGGGTGCGCTACCGTCCGGCGCATGGTGATCGAGGCGTTCGACATCTGGACCGACGACGACGTCGCTGACGAGGCCGGGAAGCGGCCCAGGCTGCCCGCGGGATGGGCCGACCATGCCGGGCCGGGCATCGACGTCCGGACCTGGCCCAGGTCCCCGCGCACCGGCCAACCGATGCTGCACTGCTTCACGCTGTGGTTGCCCGAGGCGTACCGGCGGCGCGGACCCGATCTGGTGGCTGTCGCCGTCTTCCAGTGGGAGGACGAGCTCTACTTCAAGGACCCGTCGCCGGAGGTCAGCGCGGTCATCGCCGGCCGTCCCGTCGAGGTCGCACAGCCCGAGCACCCGTTCTGGGCCGAACTCGCCCAGGCCCGGGCCCACCCACGACTGCAGGTCGCCGACGACGGCGTCGCGTCCCTGCTCGCCATGGTGTGGCTCACCGAGGCGGAGCTGAACGGACCACGGGTCACCCGACCCGCCGCGGCGCCCGCGCTCGCCGACGGCGAGGTCGACAACACCTCCTGGCGGGCGAGGCACGGCGTATACGGTTCCCTGTGGCTGGTCCCCCGCGATGACCCCAACGCAGGCGTGCCACCGGTGAGTTTCCCGTCCGACGGCGACGCCTACGTCGACGTGCCGGACATGTTCGACGTCTTCCACGCCGAGCACCTGGGCGGCACCGGCATGTCCCCCGACGGAATGCGCGACGGCCTGTCGCCCTGGTACGTCGAGGTGTGCCGACTGGGCGGCATCAGCTTCGGCGGCGACCTGGACATCGCCCTGGACCTCGAAAACGGCGCCTTCCTCGGCGACTGGAGCACCGCTGTGATGATCCCGGGCACCGATGCCGGTCAACCGACGCCGCCACGTTGAACTGGCGGCGACGAGCACTCAGGTCCGGCTGACCGTCACACCGGCAGCTCGGGGCCGCCGTCGAGCAGCGGGGCGAGCAGGTCTCCGTCCTTCTCCACCCGCTTGAGCACTTCGCTCGCCACGTACGGCTTGGTGGCCGGGCGCTTGCCGGCCGCGCCCGCCTCGACCTCGTCCCACGTGAGCGGAGTGGACACGGACGGCACCGACTGGGCCCGCAGCGAGTACGGCGACACGGTCGTCTTGGCCGCGTTGTTCTGGCTCCAGTCGATGAAGACCTTGCCGGGCCGCAGGTTCTTCGCCATCTTCGACACGACCAGTTTCGGATGCGCCCGTTCCAGTTCCTGGGCGATCCGCTTGGCGTAGGCGGACACGTCCTCGGCGTCCTGCGTGCCGGCGATCGGGCAGCAGAGCTGCATGCCCTTCTTCCCGGACGTCTTCGGATAGCTGTCGATGCCGTCCTCCGCGAGCCGGTCCCGCATCAGCAGCGCCACCTGGCAGCACTGGCGCAGCGCGGCCGGCGGCCCCGGATCCAGGTCGACCACCATCATGTCCGGGTGCTCGCCGATCTTCCACTGTGGGGTGTGCAGCTCCAACGCGGCGAGGTTGGCCAGCCAGACCAGGGTGGGCAGGTCGTCGGCGACCACGTAGTCGATGGTCTCCCGGCCCTTGCTCGACCCGGGCGCGGGCAGCGTCTCGGTGCGTACCCAGCCGGGGGTGGCGGCCGGGGCGTTCTTCTCGAAGAACGAGCCGCCGGTGACCCCGTTGGGGAAGCGGATCCGGGTCAGCGCCCGGCCTCGCAGGTGCGGCAGGAGCACCGGGGCGATGCGGGTGTAGTAGTCGATCACCTCACCCTTGGTGAACCCCGCGTCGGGATAGAGCACCTTGTCCAGGTTGGACACCTCCAGCGAACGCCCCTCGACGTCCACCTTCAACCGCTCAGCCGGCATCGTCGACCTCCTCGGCGGGCTTGTCCGGTCGCAGCCGGAGCACCCGCGGGAACCGCAACCGCCCGTCCGGGGTGCGCTGGCCGTACTTCACCTCCACCACGACCCTCGGTGTTACCCAGATCGCGCCCCGCGCATCCTCGCGCGGCAGGGCGTCGGCGAACGGCGAACCGCCGGTGCGCAACGGCTCCAGTTCGCGGAGCAGTTCCCGCTCGATGGCCGCGCCGATGCCGCCGCCGACCCGCCCCCGGTAGGTGAGCCGCCCGTCCGGGCGCGGCACCCCGACCAGCAGGCCGCCGATCTTCCGCGCCCCGGGCCGCCAGCCGCCGACCACGAAGTCGCCGGTCACCTCCAGCTTGACCTTCACCCAGTCCGGCGAGCGCACCCCCGGGCGATAGACCGACTCGACGCGCTTGGCCATCACCCCCTCCAGGCCGTGCTCGCCCGCCGCCTCGTAGGTGGCCAGGCCGTCCGGGAAGACCGGCGACACCGCCCACCGGGCGCCGCCGAGCGCCAGGCCGTCCAGGGCCTCCCGCCGGCGGGCGTACGACCAGCCGGTCAGGTCCTCGCCGTCGAGCCGGAGCAAGTCGAAGATCATGTACGTCACCGGGATGGTCGCCGCCAGCCGGGCGGCCTTGTTCCGGTCGCGGACGTGCATCCGCTCCGCCAGGGCGGTGAACGAGGGCTGGCCGTGCTCGCCGAGCAGCACCACCTCGCCGTCGAGCAGCGCGTCGCCCACCTGCTTCTGGAGCGTGGCCAGCTCGGGGTACGCGACGGTGATCTCGACGCCGGAGCGGGCGTACAGGTGCTGCCGGCCGCCGGAGATGTCGGCGAGCGCGCGGACGCCGTCCCACTTGAACTCGTACGCCCAGCCGGCACCCGCCGGGAGCTGCCCGGTCATCGCGAGCATCGGCTTGAGCGGCGCGCCGGGCACCCCATGACTGTACTTGCGCACGGAAGCGCTCGCGTGGCCTTCGATCTTTTGGGATCCTGGGCAGTACCGGCGAGAGGAGCACGGGATGCGGGCCATCTGGAAGGGAGCGGTCTCGTTCGGGCTGGTCTCGATCGGGGTGCGGGTCTACTCGGCCACCGAGGAGAAGGACATCCGCTTCCACCAGGTGCACCGGGACGACGGCGGCCGGATCCGCTACAAGCGCACCTGCCAGGTCTGCGGTGAGGAGGTCACCTACGACGACATCGCCAAGGGCTACGACATCGGCGGCGGCGAGATGGTGATCCTGACCGACGAGGACTTCGCCGACCTGCCGCTGTCCACCTCGCACGCGATCGACGTGCTGGAGTTCGTCCCCGCCGAGCAGGTCGACCCGATCCTCTACAACAAGGCGTACTTCCTCGAGCCGGAGGGCACCGCCACCAAGCCGTACGTGCTGCTGCGCGACGCGCTCGCCGACTCGGAGCGGGTGGCGATCGTCAAGGTGGCGCTGCGCCAGCGGGAACAGCTCGCCACGCTGCGGGTCCGGGAGGGCGTGCTGCTGCTCAACACGATGCTCTGGCCGGACGAGATCCGTAGCCCCGACTTCGGCTTCCTGGACGAGGATCTGAAGGTCCGCCCGCCGGAGCTGGCCATGGCCAGCTCCCTGATCGACTCGATGGCCGGCGAGTTCGAGCCGGACGCCTTCACCGACGACTACCGGGCGGCCCTCCAGGAGGTCATCGACGCGAAGGTGGAGGGCCGTGAGGTGGTCCAGCCGGAGGAGGTCGAGGAGGCCCCGGCGGCGGCGGTGGACCTGATGGCGGCGCTGAAGGCGTCCGTGGAGCGGGCCAAGGCCGCCCGGGGCGAGGCGCCGGCCGGCGGTGGCGGCGAGCCGACCCCGATCTCGGCGGCCCGCTCCGCCCAGAAGAAGGCGGCCGAGAAGAAGGCCGCCAAGGCGCCGGCCAAGAAGGCCGCCGAGAAGAAGGCGGCGCCCAAGAAGACGGCCGCGAAGAAGGCAGCCCCGAAGAAGGCCGCCGAGGGCGAGAAGAAGCCCGCGGCGAAGAAGGCGGCCCCGAAGAAGGCCGCCCGCAAGACCGCCTGAACCGCGCCGGCCCGCGTCCCCCGGACGCCTGCCCGGCGCACCGCGCGGGTTGCCTTGACGCCGGTGGCAAGGTCTAGGTGACTGGTGTTAAACGATGGCTGCCATCAGCGTGGCGGCCATCGTTTTGCATCTATTTCTGCTAGTTTGCTGGGATGACGTTGGGCAGAG
>NZ_JBFAAF010000068.1:0-40294 GCF_040639595.1 Micromonospora sp. NPDC023814 | reverse complement strand
GGGGGGGGCGTTGGGGGGGTCCCCCGGCTCCGGGGGGGGCGGGCCGGGCGGGGGGTGGGGGGTCTCGGCTTTGCCGGTGGGGGTCCCCGCGGCCGGGGCCCCCGCCGCCGGCCGGCCGCCGCAGCGGCCGATCGTCGGCTCGGCGTCCGGCACGGCGACCCCGGCCGGCACACCGGTCACACTGATCACCGGCGACCTCGCCGTGTACTCCGTCGACGCCACGGGCCGCCCGTCGGCGTCGCTCGTCCCGGGCCCGAACGCCGACCCGGACGGCTACATCACGCGCGTCTTCCGCGGTGACGTCTACGTCGTCCCGGCCCGCGCGGTCCCGATGATCTCCGAGGGCGCCCTCGACGAGCAGCTGTTCAACGTCAGCGCGCTGGTACGCCAGGGCTACGACGACCGGTCGGCCGCGGCCCTGCCGTTGCTCGCCACCTACGGGGGCGCGGTGACGCGTACCCGCCAAGCGCCGCAGGCCCCGCAGGGCGCGACCGTCGAGGCGACCCTACCGGTCGCGGACGCCGTCGCCCTGTCGGCGGACAAGGAGCAGGCCGCGGAGTTCTGGCGCGACCTGACCGACAGTGACGGGCCGAGAATCGCGAAGCTGTGGCTGGACGAGCGGGTCAGCGTGGCGATGGCCGAGAGTGCCGCGCAGATCCACGCCCCGCAGGCGTGGGCGGCGGGCTTCGACGGGACGGGCACCAGGGTGGCCGTCCTCGACTCCGGCTACGACGGCAAGCACCCGGACCTCGCCGGGCAGGTGGCCGGCGCGAAGAACTTCACCACCGACTCCGGTGGTGCCGACGTGGACCTGCACGGGCACGGCACACATGTCGCGTCGACGGTCGCGGGCACCGGCGCTGCCTCCGGCGGTGTCGAGAAGGGCGTCGCGCCCGGCGCGAAGCTGCTCATCGGCAAGGTGCTCGACAGTTACGGCCAGGGCCAGGAGTCCTGGATCATCAACGGCATGCAGTGGGCCGTCGACCAGAAGGCCGACGTGATCAGCATGAGCCTCGGCGGCAGCGTCGGCACCGACTGCACCGATCCGATCGGCGTCGCCGCGCAGGCGCTCGCGCAGCAGAGCGCCTCGCTGTTCGTGGTCGCCGCCGGCAACGCGGGCCCCACGCTCCAGACGATCAGCGCGCCCGCGTGCGCGAGGGACGTTCTCACCGTGGGCGCGGTGGACTCCGCGGGTCAGACCGCACGGTTCACCAGCCGCGGCCCGGTCACCGGCACCCACACCGTGAAGCCCGAGATCGCCGCGCCGGGTGTGGAGATCCTCGCGGCCGAGTCCGGCACCGGCGGGTACACCCGGATGTCGGGCACGTCGATGGCGACCCCGCACGTCGCCGCGGTTGCCGCGTTGCTGAAGCAGAAGCACCCCGGCTGGACGGCGCAGCAGCGCAAGGCGGCGCTGATCTCGGCGGCGACGCCGAGCACCACGGGCCGGGTGCACGAGGTCGGCGCCGGTGTCGTCGACGCGCTGCGCCCGCTGACCGCGACGGTCGTCGGCCCCGGTGTCGTCGACGCGGGATCGTACGCCTGGCCGCACCTGCACCAGCCGAAGACCACGACGACGGTCACACTCACCAACACCGGTGACAAGGCGGTCGCGTTCGACCTCGCGATCGCCGGAGCGACCGCCGAAAACGGAGCGCCGCTGCCGAAGCGGACGTTCGCGGCCGGGATCGGCACGGTCACCGTCCCGGCGCACGGCACGGCCGAGGTGCCCGTCGTCCTCGACCCGGCCGTCAAGCTGAGGGCCGCCGAGTACGGCGCGATCGGGGCCCGGCTCGTCGCCACCGCAGCCGACGGCAGCACCGTCGTCACGGCGATCGCGGCATACCTGGAGCCGCACTCGGTCACCGTGAAGCTGAAGCTGATCGACCGCCGCGGCGAGGCGCCGGCCATGCCGTCGTTCGTGGACGTCGTGGACGCGGACCGGCTGACCGCCCTGCGCTTCGCGTCGTTCACGACCGATCCGACGCTGCGGCTGCGCGAGGGCCGCTACTCGATCAACGCCGTGATCGCCAGCCGTGACGCGGGCACCACCGGGGCGAACGGCCTGGTCCACTCGGTCACGTTCATGGGCGACCCGGAGTTGGTGGTCAACAACGACGACGTCGACCGGACCATCACCTACGACGCCCGGACGGCGGTTCGGCAGAAGGTCACCGCCGAGCGGCCGATCGAGGCGCAAAGTGTCGCGCTGGAGTACGGCCGCTGGTGGGACACCGCGTACATCAGCGGCGGCTACACCGGCGGGAAGTCCGTCGACGAGGTCTACGTCGGCCGGACCACGCCGGTCACCGACGGCGGCTTCCAGTTGGGCAGCTACTACCGGCTGTACGCGCCCGAGCTGGCCCTGCGCACTACCGGCGGGATCGCTCTCAACCCCGTCTACGTCGGGCCGAGCCGGCTCCAGGCCGGCGTGCCGACCCGGTTCGACGGATCCGGCACCGCCGAGCTGGTCGACGCCGGAGCAGGCAGTCAGGCGGAGTTGGCCACGGCGACCGGGAAGATCGCGCTGGTGCACTCGACCGATGTCGCGAAGGTCCTCACCGCCGCCGCGGCCGCAGACGTCAAGGCCGTCCTCTTCGGACGCGACGAGCCGGGCCGCTGGTCCGCGATCGCCGCGTCGACGATCCCGGGTCTGACGGTCACCGCGATGGAGGAGTCCGCCCTGCGGGCTGCGCTGGCCGCCGGACCGGTGACGCTGGCCTGGGACGCCGTCGTCACGAGCCCCTACGTCTACAACGTGGCGTTCGCGGACGAGCGGATGACCCAGCCGGACGTGCCGCTGCAGGTCAGAGAGAAGAATTTGGCCCGGGTCGACGAGCGGATCCATTCCACCCGCACCGACCGGGTCATCATCGACGGAATCCAGTTCTTCCCGGCGAACTACCCCAGCACCGTGTCGCTCGTCTCCGACACGTTCGCCGTTCCGGTCGAACGGGCCTCGTTCGTGACCGCCGGTGTGCAGACCCAGCGCCTCATGGCCGGGGCGAGCATCCGGGACGAGACGATGCTCGCCGCGCCGCGGACCGCCGAGGCGGGGTCCGTCCGGTCGGAGGACTGGTACCGCGGCCCGATGCGCTCGACCGGCACCCGGCGGGCGGACCTGTCGCCGGAGCGCATCGCCGAGAGGCAGGAGGGCAAGATTGGCGCCGCGATGCTGGTATGGGGTGACTCCGAACCCGACCATTACGGCATCGGCGGCTTCGGCGACGTCGGTAACGCGGAACTGTTCGCCGACGGCGTCAGCCTCGGGCGCAGCGCCTGGCCGCAGGGAATCTGGGACGTGCCGGACGCGGACGCGGCCTACCGGCTGCGGGTGACGACCACGCGGTTCAACCCCGGGCCCAGCCATCCGAACTGGAGCCTCTTCTACAACACCGAGACGGAGTTCCGGTTCCGGTCGCAGCGGCCGTCCGACAACGGCCTCTACGCCCTGCCGATCCTGGTCCCGTCCTACGACATCGCCGTCGACACGCGGAACCTGACCCCGGCGACCGCCGGGTTCGAGATCGGCTTCGGCGGCGCCGGTCAGCGCGACTACGACGCCGGGCAGATCACGGCGGCGCAGGCGTGGGTCTCCTTCGACGACGGGACGACGTGGCAGGAGGTGACCGTCACCCGAAAGGGGGCCGGATTCGTTACCACCGTGGACCAGTCGGCGGCCGCCGGAAAGAACGTCTCCCTGCGCGTCGACCTCACCGACGAGCACGGCAACGGCGTGCGCCAGACGATCATCCGGGCATACGGCGTGCGGTGATGTGGTTGGCGGGGCTCCGGGACGCAGCTCGTCCCGGAGCCCCTCCCGGCCACCCGGACGGCACCCGGGACTGTTCAAGATCCATGAGCATGGCCCATACTCTCCGCGTCGTCGCGGGCGGAGGGAGGCAGCCACCGATGCTGGCCGCGTTGGGCCTGAGCCCCGAGGACGAGGCGGTCTACAGTTTGCTGGTCCGTCGCACGCAGGCCGGCCCGGACGAGCTGGGCGACGCCCTGCGGATGCCCACCGCGGCGGTCGAGGCGACGCTGTCCCACCTGCTGGCCTGCGGCCTGGTGAAGCGCGGATCGGACGGCGTGTTCTCGGTGGCGCCGCCCGCCGTCGCGCTCGGCGCGCTCATCAGCGAGCAGCGCAACGCGCTCCGCAGCGCCGAACTGGCGCTCGTCACGCTCGCCGAGGAGTACCGCGGGGCGGTCGCGGGGCGCACCATCGACGAACTGATCGAGGTGGTCACCGGCGTCGACGCGGTCCGCCACCGGTTCGCCCAGGTGCAGCAGGCCGCCCGCACCGAGGTGCGCAGCTTCGTCACGCTGCCCTTCATCGCCGTACCGCCAGGGAGCAACGCGGTGGAGTCGGTGGCGGTGGCCCAGGGGGTACGGTTCCGGGTCGTGGTGGACCGCCCGGCGCTCGCCGAGCCCGGGGTGGTCGCCCAGACCCTCGAGTCCCTGCGCAGCGGCGTCCAGGTGCGGGTGGTCGAGTCGTTGCCGATCAAGCTCATTTTGGCCGACGCGGAACTGGCCCTGGTGCCGCTGACCGCCACGCCAGGGGGCGAGCCCGGTGCGGTACTGCTGCACCGCACCGGGCTGCTGGCCGCGATGGACGCACTCTTCGAGGTCGTGTGGCGGCACGCCCACCCGCTCGAACTGACCGCCTCGGCGAGCCTGACCGAGGACGCCGGAGCCGGCACCGACGGTCCGACCGATCTGGACCGCAGGATCCTGGCGCTGCTGCTGGCCGGGCTCACCGACCAGGTCGTCGCCGCCCAGCTCGACCTGTCGCTGCGCACCCTGCAACGACGCCTGCGCCACCTGATGGACCTGGCGGGGGTGGAGACCCGGATGCAGCTCGGCTGGTACGCCGCCCGCCACGGTTGGGCGTAAGCGCCAGCGCTCACCTCAGTCAGCCCAGGAAGCGCACCGTGATCGTCCGGGCCTGCCGGCTGGTCGCCCACTCCACCTGCCAGCACGGGTACGGCACCAGCCGCCCCCACCACGCCCGGCAGCCCACGCACATCCCGTCGAGCCCGCGCAGGTGTACGGCGAGGATCGCCCGCTCCCGTTCGTCGTTCACCTGGTCTCCCCTGCTGGCCAGTGGCCGCGGTTGATCGGGATACGGTGGCGGGCACGGCAGGGCAGGTCGGCGCCGCAACGGCAGGCCAGCCGCCACTTCCGCCAGGACCAGACCGGGTCGTCCGGCGTCCTGAGCGGCAAGCATCGCGCGGTCGGCCGCGAGCCACACCAACTCCGGGTGCGGCTGGTGGGCGACGTACAACTGCGCGAGGTGGTAGACACGCGCCAACTCGAAGGCGCGCACCGAAGGTCGTGGATCGGTCATCGTCGTCTCCCAGGTAGGGGTCTGGGCGGCGGGCCACCGGCCGCCACTCCGGCGGGCCGCCAGGTCGACGGCACTCCGGGGCGGCCACCTCGATGCGCTCCGACAACCGGTACAACCGCTCGACGCCTCTTCTCAAGCAATCGCTAGCCGCTCCGTGGCTGAGGCCGCGATTTCACGGTGCGGCAACCACCGAAACTCGTACTGGCGGAAACTGGTTTGTCATGGAAACCTATTGGCATGACCACTGATTCGGTACCCGCCGGCAGCGATCCCCGACGGCTGCTGTCCGACGTGCGCGCCCTCGCCCACCGGGTGCGTCTTGACCAGCGGGTGACCTGGGTCGCGCTGCTGGCGCTGGCCGCGGTGACGTTCACGGCGATCCCGATCGACTGGTACTCCCTCCACGCCGACTGCGGGTCCGCGACCGCGTGGATCAAGAACGCGGACGGCAGCTCCATGTGCCACGTCCGGGGTATGGGCCCGGCGTTCTACTGGCCGCCGGCGCTGCTGCTGGCGTACACGGTGACCGCCGTGTACGCCGTGCGGGTCGCCCGGTCCCGGGGGCTGGGCGTCCGGGTGCTGCCGTACGCGCTCACCGGCGTCGCGCTGACCGTCCTGCACACCGTTGTGGCGCAGCTGATGCGCCTGTACCTGGAAAGCCACCCGCCGTTGACCGATCCGTTCCCGTACTGGGTGATGCTGCTGGACCGTCTGGTCGCACCGGCTGGCGCGATCGGGGTCACGCTGCTTGTGCTGGCCTGGTTGGAGCGCCACGTCGCGCTGCTGGTGTTCACCCTCGGGTATCTGGCGGTGGTGCTGGTGCCGATCGACTTCGGCTGGAATCCTCCCTGGGGATACCAGGGAATCCTGGGGGAGTTCCTGCCGCAGCAGATCATCAACGGCTCCGTGCTGCTGCTGGGCGCGGTCGGCTTCGCGGTGTCCCGCCGGTGGCACCGGTGACCGCCAACACCGACCTCCCGGGCCCGCACGCGCCGTCCGCCCATCCGGTCACGGGCCTGGACGACGTGGTGCACCAGCGGGTCCGGCTGGGCATCCTCACCATCGCGCACGAGGCACGCCGGGTCGAGTTCGGCTACCTGCGCGCCCATCTGGAGCTGACCGCCGGCAACCTCTCCAAGCACCTGAGCGTGCTCGAGGAGGCCGGTCTGATCGAGGTGGAGAAGGGGTACGAGGGCCGGCGCGGCCGTACCTGGATCACGCTCACCGCCGCCGGCAACACCGCGCTCGCCGACGAGATCGAGCGGCTGAAGCTGCTCATCGCGCGGGTCGAGACCACCGACACCCGGGAGGACCGATGACCATCGCACTGACCCGCCGACACCTGCTCGCAGCCGCGCTCGCCACCGGGGTCGCCGCGCCGCTCGGCAGCGCCGGCCGCGCGTGGGCGGCGCCGGCCGCGCCCGGCCCGGCACGGCTCACGCTGCCCCCACCCACCGGACCGCACCGTGTCGGCACCGTGTCGCTGCACCTCGTCGACAGATCCCGCCCGGATCCGGTCGCCGACCCAGGGCACTATCGCGCACTGATGGCCAGCGTCTGGTATCCCGCCGTCCGGGACGCCCGGCACTATCCGGTGGTGCCGTGGATGCCCGCCGCGCCGCTGCGCGCGCTGCTCGTGTCCGCCGGGTTCGACGCCGATGCCGTGGCGGCGCCCCTCACGGCCGGCCACGAGGGCGCTCCGGCACTCCGGGCACCCGAACGGCTGCCCGTGATCGTGTTCTCCCACGGCAACGACGGTCACCGCGCCGAGGCCACCATCGTGGTCCAGGAACTCGCCAGCCACGGCTACGTCGTGGTCACGGTGGATCACACGTACGACGGGTTCAGCGAGTTCCCCGACGGCCGGCTCACCGTCCCCGAGGATCTGTCTTTCACACCATGGGACTCCTCCCACGACATCCGGTTCGTCCTCGACCGCATCGAGGACCTCGCCGCCGGCCTCAACCCCGACGCCGAGCGGCGTCCGCTGCCGGCCGGCCTGGGCGCCGCGCTCGACCTGCGGCGCATCGGCATGTTCGGCTGGTCGAAGGGCGCGACCGCGACCGCCCTCGTCATGAACCAGGACCGACGCGTCCGGGCCGGGCTCAGCTTCGACGGCCCGATGCAGTCGCAGCCACCGGTCACCGACCTCGACCGGCCGTTCATGCTGATGACCGCGGAGTTCACCCGGGCCGCCGAGCCGAGCGTCGCCCAGTTCTGGTCCCACCTACGCGGATGGCGGCTCAACGTGCACGCCGACGGCGCGCACCACGGGGCGTACTGCGACAACCAGTGGCTGATCCCGCAGTTGGCGAGGATCATCGGGATGGGCGACGAGCAACTCGCCGGCTGGATCGGCACCCTCAACCCGGCCCGGGCGGTACGGATCCAGCAGGCATACCCGCTCGCGTTCTTCGACCTGCACCTACGCCACCGGGGACACCTGCTCAACGGCCCGAACCCGGCCTTCCCGGAAGTGCGATTCATCGTCTGACGCGCTTCAAACAGCTCGAGTGACGCCCCCGCAGCAGCCGGCGCCGGCGGGCTCTTCCGCAACCGGCGGCTGGCTCGAAGAGCCGCCGAGGCGCCGTCAGGGGACGAGGGCGGCCGGGCAGTGCGCGAGCAGATCCCCCGGCGCGTGCGCGACCAGATCCGGCCTGGCGGCCAACAATGCACTGACATCCCCGCCGTGCCACGTCGTGGCCACCGTCGTCGCCCCGGCCTCACGCCCGCTCATCAGGTCGATCACCGCGTCCCCGACCATCATGGCCTGCGACGCCGGCACGTCCATCAGCCCCAGCGCCTGGAGCACGATGTCCGGCGCCGGCTTCGGCCGGGCCACCTCGTCCGACCCGATCACGTGGTCGAAGAGCCCCAGCACCCCGAGCGTGTCGAGCAGCGAGCGCGCCCGCGGGCCGCTCTTGCCGGTGGCGATCGCCATCCGGATGCCCCGCTCGTGCAAGGTTTCCAGCGTCTCCCGTACGCCGGGAAAAAGCGGCACGAGGTGCGCCATCCGGTAGCTCTCCCGGACGAACGGCTCCTCCATCTCCAGCGGCAGCCCCATCAGCCGCATGATGTCCGGGAAGTACCGGCCCATGTGCCGGTTGTACTCCTCGAACGGGGCCGGTCCGTCCCCCACCACCTCGGCATACGCGATGCTGAACGCCTCCCGCATCACGGCCGAGCTGTCGACCACGACGCCGTCGAGGTCGAACACGACGGCCCGGATCGGCCCCCGGGCCGACGCCGAGCCGGCCACGTCGACCGCGACCGGGGTCGCGTCGAGGGCGGACGGTGTCGCGTCGACGGTGGACGGTAGATGGCTCATGGCTGCTCCCGGAAGCGAGTGGGGTCGACGGTGGTTCTCACCGGTCGCGATGGCCCGCCAGCGCGTGCTGCCGCTCCGGCTCGGTGGGCCGGGCGGAGTCGTAGATCCGTTCGATGATGTCGATGGTCCGGCGCGCCTCTGCGACGGCCGCGCCCCGGCTGGCGGGGTCGGCGAGCAGTCCGGGGAGGGCGTCGAGCTGGCGGGCGTACTCGGTGCCGATCGGCTCGGCGGGCAGCGGCAGCTGCTGGGTCTCGCCGTCGCGGGTGCAGGTCAGCACCGGCTCCGGGTCCCGGTTCGGGCTGAAGCCGAACGTGCAGCGCAGCGTCGCCGAGCCGGCCGCGCCGTGCACCGTGATGGTGGTGCGATCAAGCGACTCGTGCGAGGCCCAGCAGGCGTGCAGGGCGACGGATGCGCCGGTGTCGGTGAGCAGGAAGCCCCGGGCGGTGTCCTCGACGTCGCCGGGTGCGCGGCCGGCGGTGTCGGCCTCGCTGCGCCAGGCGGCGTGGGCCGCGCTGTCGTTGACGAAGTCGTCGGAGACGCTGCCGATCGCTTGGGTGACCCGGGTCTGGCCGAGCATCGGCAGCACCGTGTCGAGCAGGTGCCAGCCGAGGTCGACCAGCGCGCCCCCGCCGGAGAGGTCGCGCCGGGTGAACCAGCCGCCGGCGTCGGGCACGCCCCGCGCGCGGACCCAGGCCACGTCGACGTGCCGGATCGGGCCCAGTTCGCCGGCAGCCTCGGCCAGCGTCCGGACGTCGGCCCGGTAGCGGGCGGCGCTGCCGGCGAGCAGCACCGCGCCGCCGTCGCGCTCCGCGTCCGCGAGCAGGGTCGCCTCGGCGGAGGTCAGGCAGACCGGCTTCTCCAGGAACACCGGTACGCCCCGGCGCAGCAGCCGGGCGGCGACGGCGGCGTGCAGGTGGTTGGGCACGGCGACCACCACCAGGTCGGCCGCGTCGGCCGGCAGCTCGTCGACGTCGGCGTACGCGGCGGGGACGAGGTGGCTGTCGCGGGCCCGGTCGCGAAGGCCGGGCACCGGGTCGACCACGGCGGTCACCGTGAAACCCGGGTGCGCGGCGAGCCGGGGCAGCCAGATCTCCCGCCCGGCCCACCCGAGGCCGGCCACCGCGACCCGCACCGGGCGGGCGGGCGCGGCGGCCGGGGGCAGGCCGGTCATCCGGCGAGGACGTCGGCGAGCACGGCGGCGATCTCGTGCATCTGCTGCTCCGTGCCGAGCAGGGTGCGGTGGTGCAGCCAGATGCAGTCGGAGTGGATCTGCTCGACGTTGGGGCAGCGGGCGGCGATCGCCTCGACCGACTCGTCGGGAGCGCCGGCCTTCCAGAAGCCCTCGCAGCGGTAGATCGCCCGGAACGCCACGAACGCCGGGATGCCCCGGGCGATCAGCTCGTCCACCACGGCGCGGCGGCGCTCCAGGGTGATCCCGGGGACGCGGAACATCGCCATGTAGTGCGGGTTGCGGTCGGTGCGCGGGTCGGTGGCCTGCGGGACGACGCCGGGGATCTCGTCGAGCAGGCTCGCCAGCAGCGGCCAGCGCTGCTCCCGCACCGCGATCTGCCCGTCGAGGCGGGACAACTGAGCGCGCAGCACGGCGGCGGTGAACTCGCCCATCCGGTAGTTCGAGCCGGTGGTGCTGTGCAGGTAGTCCCGGTCGGTGCGGGGCCGGCCGCAGCTGTGCACGAGGAACGCCCGCTCGCGCAGCTCCTCGTCGGGGAAGAGGATCGCGCCGCCCTCGCCGGCGGTCATCAGCTTGCCGTTCTGGAAGCTGAACGCGGCCACCGAGCCGAGTTCCCCGGCCCGCTTGCCCTGCCACTGCGCGCCCTGGGCGTGCGCGGCGTCCTGGAGCAGCGCCACCCCGGCGTCGGCGGCAATCTTGCTCAGCGCGTCCATGTCGGCGAACTGGCCGGCCATGTGCACCGGCATGATCACCTTGGTACGCGGGGTGATGGCGGCCTCGACGGCGGCCGGGTCGACGCAGTAGGTGTCCAGGTCGACGTCGACCGGCACCGCGACCGCGCCGAGGCGCTGCGCTGCCAGCGAGGACGAGATGAACGTGAAGGCCGGGACGATCACCTCGGTGCCGGGGCCGGCGCCGAGCACCTCCAGGGCGACCTCGAGGGCGTGGGTGCCGTTGGTGACGGCGAGCGCGTGCGGCGTGCCGTGGTAGGCGCCGAACTCCTGCTCGAAGGAGTCGACCTCGCTGCCGCCCATCCGCCACCACTGGCCCTGCTCGAGGGCGCGGATCAGTCCGGCGCGCTCCTCGTCACCGAACTGCGGCCACTCGGGGAACTCCGACACCGTCGAGGGCTGACCACTCATGACTTCCCACTTCCCAACTCGGGCAGACCAGGGGCTTCGCCGGACATCGGGCGGGACGACCCGGGACCGCCGGTACGCGGTCCGGGCACACCGGGGCGCCGGATGGCCGGTTCGAGGTAGGTGACGCCCCCGTGGACCCGGCGGCATCGCTTCAGCAGGAGGGACGGTAACCGAACCGGGCGCCGGGTCACCGCCCCTAACAGCCCCTACGCACCCCTTAGTCCACCCGCCCCGGGGCCGCCGCCGGGTCGCCCGACGCCGGCGGCATAGTAAGACTGCGGAGGACCAGTCATCGGGTCCTGTCGGGACAGGGCCGCGCCCCGCGAGGTGAAGCGTGTCGGACGTGCTGCTGCTGAACGGCCCGAACCTGGGCATCCTCGGCAGGCGGGAGCCGGAGATCTACGGCACCGACACCCTCGACGACATCGAGCGGGCGGTCGGCGAGGAGGTCGCCGCGCGGGGCTGGCGGGTGGTGGCCGAGCAGCACGACTGCGAGGGCGCCCTGATCCGCGCGATCCAGAACCGGTACGACACCGTCGGCGCCATCGTCAACCCGGGCGCGCTGATGATCGCCGGCTGGAGCCTGCGCGACGCGCTGGCCAACTATCCGCGGCCCTTCATCGAGGTGCACCTGTCCAACGTCTGGGCCCGGGAGAGCTTCCGACACGACTCGGTCATCGCCCCGCTGGCCAGCGGCGTCATCGTCGGGCTCGGGTCGCTGGGCTACCGGCTGGCCGCCCGCGCCCTCGTCGCGACCGTCCGGTGAGGATTCGGCGCGCCGCCCTCCGCCGCCGACCGCGCCGATCCGGCGCCGGTACGGTCGTCCGCATCCTGCCACCTCACCCGAAGGACCTCACGTGCACATTCCCGTCATCGTCCTGACCGCCATCCTCGCCGCGGTCTTCCTGGGCACCGCCGTGCCGAAGCTGACCGGGCAGGCGCAGATGCGCGAGCGGATGGACCACCTGGGCGTCTCCCCCGGCCTGACCCGCGTGCTCGGGGTGCTGGAGCTCGCCGCGGTCGTCGGTCTGCTGCTCGGGCTGCTCTGGGCGCCGCTGGGCATCGCGGCGGCCGCCGGCCTCGCCCTGCAGATGGTCGGCGCGGTGGTCTACCACGCCCGCGCGAAGGACCCGGCCCCCATGACCCTGACGCCGGTGGTCTTCGCCGTCGCCGCGGTGGCGCTGGCGGTCCTCCACGTGCTCCAGGGCTGAGCCGCCGTGCCCGACCCGCAGCGTCCCGCCGCCGTGCCCGAGCCGCAGCGCCCCGCCGCCGGACCCGACCGGCGGGGCGCCGTCGGGGTGCTCGGCGTCGACGTCGGCGGCACCAAGGTGGCGCTGCGCGCGGAGGCGGCCGGCCGGCCGGCGTACGACCGGACCTTCCGCTGGCCGCACGGCGCGGACGCGGCGGCGGACCTGGCGGCGCTGGCCGCCGAGGTGACCCGGCTACGCGATGCGTGGGGGCCGGTCGGCGCGGTCGGGGTGGCGATGCCGGCGACCACGGACGCGGCGGGCGCCGTCACGACGTGGCCCGGCCGGCCGAGCTGGGCCGGCCTGGACCTCGCCGGCGCGATGCGTCGGCTCTTCCCCGGTGCGGCGACGGCCCTCGCCGACGACGGCGACCTCGCCGCGCTGGCGGAGGCCCGGCACGCCGGCCGCGACGACGTGGTCTACCTGGGGGTCGGCACCGGCATCGGCGGCGGCGTGGTGCTGGCGGGCCGGCTGGTGCCCGGCCGGTCCTCGGCCGAGGTCGGGCACATGGTCGTCGCCCTCGGCGGCGAGCGCTGCGACTGCGGGCGGCGCGGCTGCCTCCAGTCGGTGGCGTCCGGGCCGGCCACCCTGCGCCGGGCCACGGCCGCCCGGGGCACCGAGGTGAGCTTCGACGACCTGCGCGACGGGCTGCGCGAGGGCCGCGCCTGGGCGGTCGAGGCGGTCGACGCGAGCTGCCGCGCCCTGGCGGCGGCGGTGGTCAGCCTCGGCGAGCTGCTGGACCCGGCGGCGGCGATCGTCGGCGGCGGGTTCGCCGACGGGCTGCCCGGCTTCGTCCCGCTCGTCGCCGAGCATGCCCGGGCGGCGGGCCGGCCCGGCCGTCCCGCGCCGCCGGTGCTCCCCGCCGCCCTCGGCGGCCTGTCGTCCCTGCACGGCGCGGTGGAACTGGCCCGGAGCCTGAGCGCCGCACCGGCCCCCGTCCGTCCCGTCCCCACCCCGTAGAGGAGATCAACCATGGTCAGGATCGGTGTCGTCGTCGGCAGTACGCGGCCCGGACGCAAGGCCGACGTCGTGGCCCGCTGGGTGCGGGATCTCGCCGCGAAGCGGGCCGACCTCACCGTCGAGCTGGTCGACATCGCCGACTACCGCCTGCCGCACTTCGACGAGGTGCTGCCGCCGTCGATGGCGCCGTCGACGCGGCCAGCCGTGCGCCGGTGGGCGGCGACCGTGGCGGGGTTCGACGGGTTCGTCTTCGTCACCCCGGAGTACAACCACTCGATCCCGGGCGCGCTGAAGGACGCCGTCGACTTCCTCTTCCAGGAGTGGCAGCACAAGTCCGCCGGTCTGGTCAGCTACGGCGTGCACGGCGGCACCCGCGCGGCGGAGCACCTGCGGCTGGTGCTCGGGCAGCTCGGGGTGGCCGACGTCCGGTCGCAGGTCGCGCTTTCCCTGACGACCGACTTCGTGAACTTCCGCGACTTCCGGCCGGCGGCCCACCACGAGCAGGCCCTCGGCACCATGCTCGACGAGGTGATTGCCTGGGCCGGCGCGCTGCGGACGCTTCGCCAGAGGCCCGTCCGACTGGCAGAGTCGCCGTAATCCAACGGTGTTCAGCCGGTGCTGGCCTGCGAGCGGTAGGTCACGTGTGGGGATGGCTGGTGATGCCGTCCAGGATGGTGATCAGGTTGTGGTGGAAGGTTTCCTCGGCGTTGAGGTGGGCGCCGTCGATGACGAGCCGGGCGACGGTGGGGTAGCGGCCTGTTTCGAGCATGCGTGTCAGGTAGGGCCCGAGGGCGGCCTGCCAGGCGGACACGTCGGTGCCGGTCAAACGGGCGGTGCGTCGCTCGGTGATCTCCCTGCGGAGCGCTCCGACGATGAACGCGTTGAGGGCGCCCACAGCCCGCTGGAGATCGTCGATACCGCGCACGCCGGGGGCCTGGCTGAGCGCCGCCGCGGTCGATTCGCCCACGGCGAGCGCGTGCGGTCCCAAGTGTGGCCTTGCGCCGAGCAGGTCGGCGAACCACTCATGGTCAAGGGCGGCTTCGCGGGTCGCCTGGGCGAGGGCCAGCACCGTGGCGCGCCACTCGGAGTGCTGGCCGGCCTCGGCGATCTGGGCATACACGGCGTCGACCATCAGATCGAGCAGTTCGGATCTGTTGATCACGTAGTCGTAGAGCCGCATCGGACCGACGCCGAGCTCTTTGGCGATCTTGCGTACCGATAGTCCGTCGAGGCCATGCACGTCGGCGAGCCGGATCGCCGTGGCGGCGATCTTCGCGCGGCTCAACGGCACCGGCGCCGCCCGCGGCTGAGGCTCGGGCCGTTCCCAGACGGGCAACGGTGGGCTACCGTACGGCGTATCCATGAGGTACAGCGTACGGTAACGGAGATGATGATGCGAATCGCGATCGCCGGTGGTGGCCTCGGCGGCCTGACGCTGGCCCGAATCCTGCACCGGCACGGCATCGACGCGGTCGTGTACGAACGCGAGGCAGGCCGATCCGCGCGATCACAGGGCGGATCGCTCGACCTGCACCCGGAGTCCGGGCAACAGGCCCTGGCCGATGCGGGCCTCGCCGGCCGGTTCCGGTCCGAGGCACGGCCGGAGGGCGAGGAACATCGCATCCTCGACCCGGCCGGACGCACCCTCGTGCACCACATGCCACAACCCGGCTCATTCTCCGGACGCCCCGAGATCGACCGGAGCGCACTGCGTGATCTTCTGCTCGATTCGCTCCCCGGCGACGCGGTGGCCTGGCAGCACCGGCTCGTCGCGGCGACGCCACGACCCGACGGAGGCTTCGGGCTGACGTTCGATGGCGGCCACGGCGCCGACTGCGACGTCCTCATCGGCGCGGACGGCGCACGCTCGGTCGTCCGGTCGCTGCTCACCGACGCGACACTGTCCTCCGTGGCCACCTTGGTAGAGCTCAGCATCAGCGACGCCGACCGGCGCCACCCGGATCTCGCCGATCTGGTCGGCCCCGGGAACCTGTGGTGCATCGGCGTGAACCAGATCCTGGCAGCACAACGCCTCGGCGACGGCAGCATCCGGGTCGGCATCTCCCTACCCGCGGACGATCGCCACCTGGACACCTACCGCAGCAAGCGCGCTCTGCTGGACATGTTCGACGGCTGGAACCCCAGCCTCACCGCACTCATCGAAGCCGGCGACAGCCCGCCGACCCCACGCAGGATCGAGGCGATGCCCACCGGTACACGCTGGGCCCACCAGCCGGGCATCACCCTCATCGGTGACGCCGCGCACCTCATGCCGCCGGTCGGCGAGGGCGCCAACCAAGCCATGCTCGACGCCGCCGAACTCGCCGCCGAACTCGCCACCAACCCCGCCGACCCCGACTCGGCGATCCGTGCGTACGAGGAGGCGATGTTCACCAGAACCCACCCGATCGCCGAAATGTCCGCACGAGTCCAGGCAATGATGCTGTCCCCCACCGCAGCCGACGACATCATCCGCTTCTTCACGCCGCGGCCCACCGAGCCGGCACCCGCAGACTGACGACGCGCAACGCAGACGGCCTCGCCCTGATGGACGCGGGCGTGCTCAAACCCACGATGGCGCCGTCGTTGTGGAGTGGGCGGCAGTTGATCGACGGGACCCGGTGGCGCATCCGGGTGGGCGCACTCTGGGTCGCGGATCCCTGGTCGTTCGGAATCTCGGGAACCGGCAGCGGTCACGCGTCGCGTGCCGCCGGGGGTGGCAGCCGCAGGCCGGCGGGCACTCGGACCCCCGCCGGCCACAGTGTCGACGCCGGTGGTCGCTGCTCGTCGTCGATCCCCGACAGATCGACCACGCCACCGCTGAAGGTGGCGCCGGCGAAGGAGACGCTGCCTCCGACGAAGCGGGCACCGTCGAACGAGACGGTTCCGCCGGAGAACGTGGCGCCGGCGAACGACAGCGGGCCGGTGATCGTCACGTCGGGCACCACCGCGACGACGAGCAGGCCCGCCGCCAGCAACTGCCGCACGGGGGGACGGGCGGGGAAACCCCCGCACCGCCAGGCTCACCTGCAACCCTTTACGCACCACGCCATCGTGACGCGGCGATGCCAGCCGCCCCGGGGGCGCAGTCGGCCGTCAGGGGCCGGAGGACCCCGACAGGCGCAACCGGTCATCGACGCACGCCGGTCAAGACACCGGGCTCAGCCGTCACCGGCGGAGATGGTGCCGGCGGCCAGGCGGAGCGAGGCTCGGACCCGCCGCCCCGGGCGGACCGGCTCAGCCGGCCCGCTCGGCCCGGCGCAGCAGCGCGGCGGCGACGCAGCCGCCGGCGAAGACGGCCACCGCGCCCACCGTCTGGCCGGTCTCCAGCGCGGAGCGGAACGCGTCGGCGACGAGCCGGCGTTCCGCTTCGGTACCGGCGGCGGCCAGGGCGGCGGGGAACGAGCCGGCGCCGGCCAGCGCGGCGGGCAGCAGGGCGGCGAACCGGGCGTTCAGGATCGCGCCGAGCACGGCGATGCCGAGGCTGCTGCCGACCTCCGTCATGGTGCCGTCCACCCCGGCCCCGGCCCCGGCCTTCTCCGGCGGGATCGCGCTCATCACCGCCTCGACGATGGCCGGGTTCGCCACGGCGCAGCCGGCACCCATCACGAGCAGCCCCGGCAGCAGCACCCCGTAGCCGTCCGTCGGGGCGTGGGTGATGAGGGCGAGTCCGCCGGCGAGCAGCGTCATCCCGAGCGCGATCGACCGGGGCAGCCCGAGCCGGCGGATCACCCGGGCGGCGACGCCGGCCACGTTGAGCAGGACGATGGAGAGCGCGAAGGGCACCATCCGCAGCCCCGCCTCCCAGGCCGGGTAGCCGCGTACGAACTGGAGGTGCTGGGTCAGCAGGAACAGCGCGCCGGTGGCGCCGAAGGTGATCAGGACGACCCCGGAGACCGCGCCCACGAAGCGCCGGCTGCGGAAGAAGTGCATGTCCAGCATCGGGTCGGCGACCCGCCGCTCCCAGGCCACGAAGGCGGCGATGAGGAGCACCCCCGCGCCGGCCGCGCCCAGCACCGGGACGGCCGTCCAGCCGCGCTCCGGCCCCGCGATGATCGCGTAGACCACCGCGGTCAGGCCCGCCGTGGAGAGCAGCACCCCGCCCAGGTCGAGGCGCCCGCCGGTCGGACGGCACGACTCCGGCACCAGTGCCCACGCCGCCACCAGGCACACCAGCACGATCGGGACGTTGACCAGGAAGATCGCCCCCCAGGGCAGGTGGGCGAGGACGAGCCCGCCGAAGGGCGGCCCGGCCGCGAAACCCAGCGCGCTCGCCGCGGCCCAGAGCCCGATCGCGCGGGACCGCTCGGCCTCGTCGAAGACCTGCATCGCCACCGCGAGGGTGGCGGTGACCAGGAGTGCGCCGCCGATCCCCATCCCGGCCCGGGCGGCGATCAGTTGGCCGCCGGACTGGGCGAGCCCGGCCGCCAGCGACCCGAGCCCGAACAGCACGAGGCCGGCCAGCAGCATCCGGCGGCGGCCGTACCGGTCGGCGGCGCTGCCCGCGGTGAGCAGCAGGCCGCACTGGACCAGGGCGTACGCGTTGATCATCCACTGGACGTCCGCGGTGCTGGCGGACAGCTCGGTCGTGAGCACCGGGATGGCCACGGTCAGCACCGTGTTGTCGAGCACCACGGTGACCTGGGCGAGGCAGAGCACGCCGAGGATCAGCCACCGGCCGCGCCCCCGGCCGCCCGCGCCGCCGAGCGCTGTCCCGCCGTCCGGCGCGACAGTCGTGGCGGTCATCGGGTCGGCGCGAAGCGGGCGATGGGGTTGGCCAGGGTGCCGACCAGTTGCAGCGCGGCCGACGGATCGGCGAGGTCGACCATCTGCCGGTTGTTGCGCAGCTGGAGCCGGTTGAGGCAGGACAGCGCGAACTCCGGGGCGAACAGGTCGTAGCGCCGCAGCCGATCGGCCAGGTGCGGGACGCTGTCGGCGTAGTCGGCCGCGCACTGGGCGACGGTGCGCCAGAAGGCGTCCTCGTCCAGCACGCCCTCGGTGACCAGGATCGCGCTGAGGTAGCGCAGGAAGCAGTCGAAGACGTCGGTGAAGATCGACAGCAGCTTCATGTCCTCGGGCACGTCGGCCCGGACCCGCCCCACCTGCGGGGGCAGGTCGGCGTCCGGGTCCATCACCACGATCTCCTCGGCGATGTCCTTGAAGATGGCCCGCTCGACCGTCCCGCCGTCCAGGACGAGGATGACGTTCTCGCCGTGCGGCATGAAGGCCAGGTCGTGGGCGTAGAAGCTGTGCAGCAGCGGGGTGAGGTAGGCGTCCAGGTAGCGGCGTAGCCACACCCGCGGCGCCAGCCCGGACTGCGCGATCAGCGCGGCGGCGAACGACCCGCCGTCACGGTCGGTGTGCAGCAGGGACGCCATGGTGGCCAGTCGCCGGCCCGGCTCCAGGCCGGGCACCGGGCTCTCCCGCCACAGCGCGGCCAGCATCTTCCGGTACGGGGAGTACCGGTCTGTCGCCGCCTCGTACTCCAGGTGCCGGTACCCGATGGCGGCCCGCTCGCGGATGATCGTCAGCCCGGTGCGCTTGAGGATCTCGTCGCCGTCGATCAGGTCGGCGAGCCAGTCGTTGATGGCCGGGGTGGCCTCCATGTACGCGGCGGACAGCCCCCGCAGGAAGCCCATGTTCAGCACGGACAGCGCCGTCTTGACGTAGTGCCGGGTCGGGTCGGTGACGTTGAAGAAGGTGCGGATGGACTGCTGGGCGAGGTACTCGTCCGGGCCGGGGCCGAGGCACACCAGCCGGCGCTGCGCCACCTCGGCGGCGAACGTGACGGAGATCCGGTTCCACCACTGCCACGGGTGCACGGGGATGAGCAGGTAGTCGGCCGGGTCGAGGCCGAGCCCGGTCAGGGTGCCCGCGAAGGCGGCAAGGGTGTCGTCGCCGAGTTCGGCGCGGACCAGCGTGTCGTAGTCGAGGTCGGCGGCGCAGGTGAAGGTCGTCCGGTCCCGGTGCGCGGCCAGCCAGACCAGCCGGACGGGGCGGGCGGCCTCCGGCGCGTACGCGCGGTATTCGTCGATGCCGAAGCCGATGCGGCCGTTGTTCGCCACGAAGCCCGGGTGGCCCTCGGTCATCTCGGTCTCGATGACCTGGAAGTCGGCGCGGGCGAGGTCGGCGGCGCGCACCGCCGGCTTGTCGAGCTTGTACGCGGTGCTGGCGAGGGTGGAGCTGATCTCCTCCAGGTAGACGGGGAGGATCTCGTCGCGCAGGCCCAGCGCGCCGCGCAGGTCGAGGCAGAACTCGAGGGCGTCCAGCGGCAGCTCGGTGTCGCCGCGGTGGCGGGTGATGCTGTCGGCGTCGATCCGCCAGTGGTCCAGGGCCAGCAGGCTCGCGGTGAACCGGTAGACCACGTCGCCGTCGTCGCCGCGCACCTCGTACCGGCGCTCCCCCGCCGCCGGGCCGTCCGCGTCGGCGGCGACCGGCTCGGGCGCGAGCAGCCGTTCGTGGGCGAACTCGGCCAGGGCCTTGCGGACCAGCAGCCGGTTGGCGCGGGCCCAGCTCTCCGGCGTCAGGTGGGCCACGGATGCGGAAGGGTTCACGCGGGCAGGTCTCCTCGGGTTGCGGCGGGGTGGGTGTCTGTCGCGCCGGTCGCGGCCTCGAACTGGGCGCGGGTGCAGACGCTGAGCAGCGCGTCCTTCTCGGGCTTGGCGATCGGGCCGACGACGGTGAAGCCGACGGCCGCGTTGAGCGCGTGCACCGCGGTGTTGCGCACGTCGGGCTCCACGACGACCCGCCGGGTGGCCGGGTCGGCGAACAGCCACGCCATCACGGTGGTGATCACCGCGCGGGTGAAGCCGTGCACGGGCGCGTCGGCGGGCGCGCAGAGGAAGTGCATGCCGACGTCGCCGTCGGCCGCGTCGTACAGGCCGGCGAGTTCGACGCGGGCGGGGTCGTACCGCTCGGCGAGGAAGGCGGGTCGCCCCTCGTGCAGGCCGAGGAAGGCGTCGTGGTGCGGGTGCGCGGCGATCCGCCGGTATTCCAGCGCGACCCGGGCCACGTCGGCGTCCTGCATCAGCCAGAACGCCGCCTTCGGGTGGGTCACCCAGCGGTGCAGCAGCGCGGCGTCGGCGTCCGGGTCGAGGGTACGCAGCGCGAACTCGCCGAGCCGGTCGTCGACGCGGCGGTGGACGACCTCGGTCACGACGCGGCCCCGGCCGGCACGCCGAACTCCTGGAAGGCGATGCGCTTCTCGACCGGGTAGTGCTCGCGGCCGAGCAACTCCCGGATGATCCACGAGTTGCGGTACGGGCCCATGCCCAGGTCGGGTGACGTGATGCTGTGCGTGTGGGTGCCGGCGTTCTGCAGGAAGATGCCCCGGCCGGTGTGGTCGATGCTGTAGTTGCGGGCCACGTCGAAGCGGCCGTGGCCGTCCCAACGGATGCGGTCGCGCACCGGCTCGAGGAACTCCGGGACCCGGTAGTGGTAGCCGGTGGCGAGCACGAGGCCCTCGGTGTCCAGGGTGAAGTCGCGGTCCTGCTCGACGTTGCGCAGCCCCAGCGCGTACGTCCCGCTCGGCTCGTCGTACGCGGCGGCGGTCAGCGTGGTGTTGGTCAGCAGCCGGGTGCGTACCGGGCCGCCGATGCTCTTGGCGTAGAGCAGGTCGTAGATGTCGTTGATGAGGTCGGCGTTGATGCCCTTGAACAGCCCCTTCTGCGCGGACTCCAGCCGGTAGCGGGCCGCCTCCGGCAGGGCGTGGAAGTAGTCCACGTAGTCCGGCGAGGTCATCTCCAGGGTCAGCTTGGTGTATTCGAGCGGGAAGAACCGGGGCGACCGGGTGACCCAGTTAAGCTGGTAGCCGCAGGCGTCGATGTCGCCGAGCAGGTCGTGGTAGATCTCGGCCGCGCTCTGCCCGCTGCCGACGACGGTGATGCTGCGCTTGGCGCGCAGCGCCGCCCGGTGCTCCAGGTACTGCGAGTTGTGGATCGCGTCGCCGCCGAGCCCCCGGCAGGCGTCGGGCACGTGCGGCGGGGTGCCGGTGCCGAGCACGAGGTGCCGGGCGCGGTGGGTGACCTGCTCCCCCGTGGCGGTCACGGTGGCCCGCACGACGTAGTGCTCGTCGGCCGGGTCGAACTCGACGGACGTGACCCGGTGTCCGAACCGGACGGCGCGGAGCCTGCCGGCGGCCCAGCGGCAGTAGTCGTCGTACTCGCTGCGCAGCGGGAAGAAGCTCTCCCGGATGTAGAACGGGTAGAGCCGCCCCGACTCCTTCAGATAGGCCAGGAAGGAGTACGGGGAGGTCGGGTCGGCGAGTGTGACCAGGTCGGCGATGAACGGCGTCTGGAGGCGGGTCGACTCCAGCAGCATCCCGGGATGCCAGCTGAAGGTGTCCCGCGCCTCGAGGAAGAGGCCGTCGAGGTCCTCGATCGGTTCGGTCAGGCAGGCCAGGCCCAGGTTGTACGGGCCCAGCCCGACGGCGATGAAGTCGTGCGTCGACATGCGGTTCTCTCCAGCGGGGACGGGTCGTCAGCCGACGGGGCAGGTCAGCTCGGCGGTCGCCCTGGTGTGCGCGTACCAGCCGGCGTGGTCGGCGACGAGGTCGAGGACGTGGGCGATGTCGTCCAGCGTGGTCTCGGGGTTGAGCAGGGTGAACTTGAGGTGGTGCGCGCCGTCGACCCTGGTCCCGGCGACCAGCCCGGCGCCGGAGGCCGCCAGCGCCTCACGGGCGTACAGGTTGGCGTCGTCGACGAGGTCGCGGCCGGGGCCGGTCGGCAGGTAGCGGAAGACCACGGTGCTGAGCTGCGACCGCGTGACCACCTCGAAGCGGGGGTCCTCGGTGAGCAGTTGCCAGGCATCGGCGGCCCGGTCCACCACCTCGTCGAAGAGCGCGCCGATGGCGTCCGGGCCCATGATCCGCAGGGTCAGCCAGAGCTTCAGCGCGTCGAAGCGGCGGGTGGTCTGGATGCTCTTGTCGACCTGGTTGGGGATGCGCTGCTCGACCATCCGGGCGGGATTGAGGTAGTCGGCGTGCCAGGTGGCGTGCCGCAGCACCCGCCGGTCGCGCACCAGCAGGGCGCTGGAGCTGACCGGCTGGAAGAACGACTTGTGGTAGTCGACGGTGACCGAGTCGGCCCGTTCGATGCCGTCGAGCAGGTGCCGCCGGGTCGGCGACACCAGCAGCCCGCAGCCGTACGCGGCGTCGACGTGCAGCCAGACGCCGGCCGCCGCGCAGACGTCGGCGATCTGCGGCAGCGGGTCGATGGTGCCGAAGTCGGTGGTGCCGGCGGTGGCCACCACCGCCATCACCACCAGCCCCTCGCTGCGGCAGCGGTCGATCTCGCGGGCCAGCTCGTCCGTGCGCATCCGCCGGTCGGTGTCGGTGGGCACGGTGACCACCGCGTCCGCGCCGAGGCCGAGCAGCTTGGCCGCCTTCTGCACGCTGAAGTGGCCGGCTGCCGAGGTGACGATGCGCAGTCGGGACAGCAGCTCCGGGCGGGACGGCTGCCCGGTCGCGCGGCCGGTCACCCGGGCGCAGGTCTCCTCGCGGGCCAGCAGCATCGCCTGGAGGTTGGACTGCGTGCCGCCGCTGGTGAAGATGCCGTCGGCGGCCGGCCCCAGGCCGATCCGCTCGGCCGTCCAGTCGACCAGCCGGCGCTCGATCAGGGTGCCGCCGGCGCTCTGGTCCCAGGTGTCCAGGGAGGAGTTGACGGCGCTGAGCACGGCCTCGGCGAGCAGCGCGGGGATCACCACCGGGCAGTTGAGGTGTGCCAGGTAGCGGGGGTGGTGGAAGAAGACGGCGTCGCGCAGGTAGACGTCCTGGAGTTCGTCGAGCGCGGCGCCGGTGTCGCCCAGCGGCCGGTCCAGGTCGATGCCGGCGATCCGGGGCGCCAGTTCGTCCGGTGTCACGCCCGTGAACGGCCGGTCCGCGCCGGCCACCCGGGTCGCCACCCGGTCGATGCCGGCGGTCAGCACGCGCCGGTAGTCCTCGACCGAACCGGCGGTGAACAGGTGGGCGCGGGCGCCGTTCGTCCCGGGGGTCACCCCGGTCGACGGTGCCTGGACGGTGGATCCGGGCAGGCTCATGCGGGTCCTCAGCGGTCGGGAGTGGACACGGTGGCGGGGGACGTGGGCGTCGCCTTCCGCCAGCGATCCGATGATCGAGCGAACTTAGGTTACCCTAACCTAAGTTCGTGTCAAAGATGTTGCCGCGTCGCATCGATTTCGCTCAGTTCGGCGCCGTCGCCAACACCCGCTCCCCGGGCGCCGCCCCGGCGGGGCGCCGGAACCGGCGCTGGTGCGCCACGCCCACCGCGACGCCGAGTCCCACCAGGACGATGGCGGCCACCGCGACCGCGGGATAGCCGACCTGACCGGCCGCGGCCAACGCGACGGCGGCGGCCACGAACGAGCAGACCAGCCCGAACGACGACAGCACGGTGAAGTCCGTGCCGCCCGTACCGGGGCGGGAGTAGTCCATGTTGACCGTGTAGAGCACGACGTTGGCGACCGTGTACCCGGCCATGAAGCAGCACAGCGCGGCGACCGTCCCGCCGAGCGGGGCGCGGCCGTTCATCAGCGGCAGCAGCATCGCCGTGGACGCCGCCAGCGCCACTCCCCCGGCGACGAGCACGCCCGCTCGCCCGAACCGGCCGATCCCGACGCCGGCGACCAGACCGGCCGCGACGGCCGGCACGCTGGTCACCACGCCGGTCACCACGCCGATGCGCTCCAGCGACCAGTCCGCGTCGACCAGGGCCGGCGTGACGAGGGCGTACGCCGCGCCGGCTCCGGTATAGACCAGGGGCACCACGCCGAAGGTCCACCACCGGCAGCCGGGCTGGCCGAACACGGACAGCAGCGCCCGGTACGCCTGGCCGGTCCGGACGCGGTCGGCGCGGGCGGGCTCCCGGAACCGCCACACCACCAGCAGGCCGACGGCGGTCAGCACGGCCAGCAGCAGGATCGCGGGCACCCAGCCGAACCGGTCGTAGACGATCACGCAGGCGCCGCCGCCGAGCAGGTTGCCGACGTAGCTCGCGGCGACCTGGATCCCGTTGCCGGCACCCCGCGCCCGCTCCGACAGCAGCCGGACGGCGACCGCGTCGACGGCGATGTCCTGCGTCGCGGAGAGGAACACGTACGCGACGCAGATCGCGACGACCGGGCCGAGCTGCTCGGCCGGGCGGTCGAACGGCAGCAGCGCCAGCAGGGCCAGCACCAGGCCGCCCTGGAGCACCAGCAGCCAGGACCGGTAGTGGCCGCGGCGGCGGGAGCCGTACCGGTCGAGGATCGGCGCCCAGAGGAACTTGACCGGCCAGACCAGGCCGACGAACTGCAGCAGCGCCAGCGTGTCGAGAGAGGTGCCGCCGTCACGCAGGATGGCGGTCAGCCCGACGGTGATGAAGCCGATGCCGAGGTACTGGGTGACGTAGAGCGCGGTGAGGGTGCCGAGCCGACCCTTCACCGGATCACCGCCAGGATGCCCCGTCCTTCAGGGCGGGGAGGAATGGCGAATGCGTTGTCAGCCATGTCTGTCCTTTCTGGTAAGACTGGTCCTGTGCGGACGGCGTACAGGTGTCGGGCGTACCCGACCCCGGAGCAGGCGGTGGTGCTGAACCGCACGTTCGGGTGTGTACGTGTCGTCTGGAATCGCACTCTCGCCGCCCGTCATGCTCGTTACCGCGCTGAGGGCAGATCGACCTCGTACGCGGAGACGGATCGGGCGCTGACGGACATGAAGAAGCAGCCCGACCTGGTATTCCTGGGTGAGGTGTCGTCGGTGCCGTTGCAGCAGACCCTGCGGCACCAGCACACCGCCATGACCGCGTTCTTCGCCAAGCGGGCCCGGTACCCGCGCTACAAAACGCGGCACGGCCGCCAGTCCGCCAGTTACACCCGCTCGGCGTTCCGCCTGCGCGGCGGGAACCTGACGCTGGGAAAGACACCCGGCATGCTGCGGTTCGTATGGTCGTGGCCGGACCTGGACGTGGCCGGGCTGGACCCGACGACGGTGACGGTATCCCGCGACCCGGACGGCCGCTGGTTCGTGACCTTCGCCGCCGACATCGACACACCCACCGCACCCGAACCCACCGGTCAGGTGGTGGGCGTGGACCTCGGCCTGACCGACTTCGCGGTCCTGTCCACCGGCCAGCGCATCCCCCACCCGAAACACATGGAGCGGCGCGAACGCCGACTCAAGCGATATCAGCGGATGATGGCCCGCCGACAGAAGGGCTCCGCCAACCGCGCCAAAGCCAAACGGAAGGTCGCGCGGGCGCATTCGCGGGTGCGTGACGCCCGCCGTGACTTCCTGCACCAGCAGTCCACCGCCCTGGTGCGCCGGTTCGCCGCCATCGCCGTAGAGGACCTGGCGGTGGCGAACATGGTCCGCAACCGGCCCCTGGCCAGATCCATCTCGCGTACCGGCTGGGCCGAGTTCCGCACCCTGCTCACCTACAAGGCGCACCGCGACGGCCGTACCCTCGCGGTCGTGGACCGCTGGTACCCGTCGTCGAAGACCTGCTCGACGTGCGGGCACCTGCTCGCCACACTCTCCCTCGGCACACGCCACTGGACGTGTCCGAGTTGCGGCACCCGGCACGACCGGGACGTCAACGCCGCCCAGAACATCGCCGTCGCGGCCGGGCTGGTCGAGACGCAAAACGCCTGCGGAGCGGACGTCAGACACGAGGGGCAACCTTCCGTGCGGTCTGCGGTGAACCAGGAACCCCAACCCGCGAGGGTGGGAATCCCCCGCCTTTAGGCGGGGGAGGATGTCAACGGGCGCTCCAGTAGCCCAGCGAGGTGACCTGGTGCTTGCCGACGCCCAGCGTCCGCCGCACGTGCCTGGTGATGCCGCGAGTGCTGGCCGCCTCGCAGGCCACCCAGTAGTGCGCGTCGGCGGCGGCGGGCAGCGCGGCACAGACGGTGTCGACCAGGTGCCGCCCGTCGTCGCGGCGCGGCACCCACGTGACCTCGTGCCCCGCCCGGGCGCGCGGCGTCAGGGCCTTCTCGCCGTCGTCGGCGTACTCAAGCCAGACCGTGGCTGGGACGTCGGGGGCCGCGTCGAGCAGGCTGTTCACCGCCGGTAGCGAGGCGGCGTCGCCGACCAGGTACAGGTGCCGCGGGGCGGGGTCCGGCAGGCTGAACGCGCTGCCCTGCATGGTGGCGTCGATGGTGTCGCCGGGCTTCGCGTCCTTAGCCCAGCGGGCGGCGCACCCGTCGTGGATGGCGAACTCCAGGTCGAACCGGCCCGTCGCCGGGTCCGGGTCGACGAGGGTGTACGCGCGCTGGTGCGGGCGGCCGTCGTTGTCGAACCACAGCCGGACCCACATGGTGGGGTGCACGCCGTACGCCTCCAGCAGCCCGCCGCCGTCCATGTGCAGGCGGCGGTAGTTCCCGCCCACCGACTTGGCGCCGAGCACGGTCAGCCGGAAGTCCCGGCCGCCCATCGCCTTCAGCACCAGGGCTTCCCAGTTCCGCTTCACGCACCCCTCCAGGTAAGGTCTGCCTCAGTTAGGGGAGGGTAACCTAAATTGATGTTCTTGTGGCAGGCGGCCCGGCCGCCCATCCGACCCGCGCCGCGATGACCGGCGTCTATCGCGACCAGTGGGGCGTCCCGCACCTGCGCGCCGACACCGTCGACGACCTCGCCCGCCTCCAGGGGCGGGTGGCCGCCGTCGACCGGGCCTGGCAGATCGAGGTCGAGCGGTGGCGCTCGGAGGGTCGCCTCGCCGAGCACGTCGGCCCCGCGGAGCTGGGCTGGGACAGGTTCGCCCGCCGCGCCCGCCTCGACGACACCGCGCGGCGCTGCTTCGACGGGCTCGCCCCCGACACCAGGCGGTGGGTCACCGCCTATGTGGACGGGGTCAACGAGGGGCTCGCCGAGGGCGCCGCGGCGGCGCCCGAGTTCGCGGCGCTCGGCTGCGCGCCGGGACCGTGGCGGCCGTGGTCGCCGCTCGGCGTCTTCCTCGTCCAGCACGTGCTCTTCTCCACCTTTCCCAACAAGCTGTGGCACGCCCACGTCGCCGGCGCCCTCGGCCCGGCGGCGACCGGCCTGTTCGCCGTCGAGGGACCCAGCGGGTCGGGCAGCAACGCCTGGGCGCTGCCCGGCGAGCCGGTCACCGGCCGGGCGCCGGTCGTCGCCGGCGACCCCCACCGCATCCTCGAACTGCCCGGCGTCTACCAGCAGGTGCGCCTCGCCTGCCCCGAGTTCGACGTGCTCGGCTTCGCGTTCCCCGGCGTCCCGGGCCTGCCCCACTTCGGGCACGCGGGCGAGGTGGCCTGGGCGGTCACCAACGCGATGGCCGACTACCAGGACCTCTACCGGGAACAGGTACGCCGCGACGGCGACCGGGTGCTGGTCCGCGACGCGGACGGCTGGGCGCCGGCGCACCGCCACGTCGAGCGGATCGAGGTGCGCGGCGGCGAGCCGGAGTCCGTCGAGGTGATCGAGACGCCCCGCGGACCGGTCGTCGACCACGACCGGGACACCGGCGAGGCGATCAGCCTGCGCACCCCCAGCCGGGTCGAGGGGCGCCTCGGCTTCGACGCGCTGCTGCCGCTGCTGCGGGTGCGCAGCGTCGGCGACGTCGCCGACGCGCTGCGGGACTGGGTCGAGCCGGTCAACAGCGTCCTCGTCGCGGACCGGCACGGGGCGGTGGTCCACCTGGTCGCGGGGCTCGTCCCGATCCGCGACGAGCGGTGCCGGCGGGAACCGGTGCCCGGCTGGGACCCGCGCTACCGGTGGCAGGGCGGCTACGCGCCACCGCGCCGCACCGCCGTCGACGGGGTGGCGGTCTGCGCCAACGACCGGCGCCCCGACACCGCCGACCTCGGCGCCGACTTCGCCCCGCCGCACCGCGCCCACCGCATCCGCGCCCTGCTGGCCGACGGCGCCGGCCCGACGGCCGTACACATGGACACCCGACTGGAGGCCGCGGCCCTGCGCGGCGTGCTCGACCGGCTGGCCCCCGACGGCCTCGGCGAGCCGGCGCGGCGCCTGCGGGACCGGCTGCTCGCCTGGGACGGGCGGATGGGGGCCGACAGCACGGACGCCGGCGCCTTCGCCGCCTGGCGCGCGGCCCTGGTCCGTCGGCTGCACGACCACCCGTGCCTGCGCCCGCTGCGCGCCCCGAGCGCGTTCGACCCGCTGTTCACGCCGTGGACCGACCCGCTGGCGCGCATCGGCCACGCCCTCGACGGGGTGGTCGCCGGGCTGCACCGCCTGGGCGGGGACGTCGGCCCGGTGGCGGCCGGGGCGCTGGCGGACGTCGCGGCGGGCGACCCGCCCGGTCCGTGGGGCCGGCGGCACGTGCTGCACCCGGTCCACCTAGGTGTGGAGCCGGCGGTCGACGCGGCCGTACGCGCGATGCGGGAACGGGTCGCGCTGGCCGGCGACACCGACTGCGTGCTGGCCACCTCCAGCGTCCCGGGCGTGTCCGACGCGTGCTGGCGCGGCCCGGTGGCCCGCTACGTGTGGGACCTGACCGACCGCGCGGACAGCCGTTGGGTCGTGCCGTTCGGCGCCTCCGGACGGCCCGGTGACCCGCACTTCGACGACCAACTCCCACTGTGGGCCGGCGGCGAGCTGGTCCCGGTGGTCACCGACTGGCGAGAACTCACCCCGGAAGCAGGAGCACAGACATCGTGATCTATCAGGAGAAGATCCCCGGGTTCGGCGAGCTGTCGCTCGTCGTGCTGGACCCGAAGCGCCACGCGGAACTGGTGCACGGCTGGGTGACCGAGCCGCGGGCGTCGTTCTGGGGCATGGGTTCGTACTCGGTGGACGACGTGCGGGAGATCTACGAGTTCGTCGACGGGCTCACCACCCACCACGCGTACCTGATCATGCTCGACGACACGCCGGTCGGCCTGTTCCAGACCTACCAGCCCGAGGCGGACCCGGTCGGCGAGCGCTACGCCGTCCGGCCCGGCGACGTCGGGATGCACCTGCTGCTCGCGCCCGGCAACCGCCCGCCGCGCGGCCTCACCACCGCCGTCGGCCCCGCCCTCGCCCGCTACCTGTTCAGCGACCCCACGCGGCAGCGGATCGTGGTCGAACCCGACGTACGCAACCAGCGCGCACTGGACCGGCTGGAGCGGGAGGGCTTCGCCTTCGGCGACGAGGTGGACATGCCCGACAAGCGGACCCAGCTGGCGTTCCTGACCCGGGCCCGGTTCGAGTCGGATCACCCCGTACCGGTCTGACGGCCGGCGGGTCCGGACCGCCCTCGGCGTCAGGTCCGGACCCGCCGGCCGCCACCGACCGCCCGCAGGTCGAACGGGAGCAGCTCCGCCCGGGCCGGACGCAACCGGCCGCGGGCCACGAGTTCGACGGTGATGACGACCGCGACCGCCTCCACCGCGAGGAGCCCGACCAGCACGACCAGCTGCGTGATCCCGGCCGTGAGCGGACTGGCGCCGCCCAGCAGCACCCCGACGAACGCGCCCGGCAGCGTCACCAGCCCCACCGTGCGGGTCTGGTCCAGCGCCGGCACCAGCGCCTGCCCGGCCACCGGACGGCACACGAGCAGGACGGCGTCCCGTGCCGGCAGCCCCAACGCCAGGGCGGCCTCCACCTCTCCCCGACGGGCGGTCAGTTCGTCCAGCACCCGCCGGCCCGCCAGCGACGTCGCGGTCATCGCCCCGCCGATGAGGATTCCGGCCACCGGGATGACGGCGATCCCGCGCATCGGCACGAGCCCCGCCGACAGCAGCCCCGCCACCACCGTCATGCTCCCCGCCGCGATCGGCACGCCCGCCCACCAGTTCCACCGGCCGGTGATCCGCCGGCCGGAGGTGGCCGCCGCCACCGCGCACATCAGGACGACGAAGGCCGCCGTCGCCCACAGCGACACCACGATCGCGGTGATCAGCAGCGACACGGCCGCCAGCTGGAGCGCGGCGCGGGCCGCGGCGACCAGCACCTGCCGGCCCTGCCCGAGCCCACCGGCCCGGACCACGACGGCGGCCACCACGGCCAGGGCGACCAGGGCGGCGGCCAACTCCGGGCCGACCACCAGCATCGTCGACGACATCCGGCAAGTCTGCCGGCGCGCGGACGGCCGCGGGACGGCGGCCTCGCACCGATCGGCGCCCGGATCTGGGCGGACGACCCCGCAGGCGGCGAAGAGCGGCCCGGGCACGGGCCGGCCCCGGGGCGGGACGCCTCGGGGCCGGTGCGACCGTTCCCGCCGGGAGCCGTTACGGCCACCGGCATCGGAGGGTCAGAAGGTCGGAGCTAGGTAGAGCAGGCGGTTCGGCGAGCCGCTGCCCGGGTTGGTGATCACGTTGGTCGTGGCCTGGCTGACCAGGTACGAGTGGACCTGGGCGGGCGTCCAGCCCGGGTTGACGCTGAGCACCCGGGCGGCCGCGCCGGCGACGTGCGGCGAGGCCATCGAGGTGCCGCTGATGGACGAGGTGGCGGTGTCGCTGGTGGACCAGGCCGACAGGACGCCCACGCCGGGGGCGAACATGTCGGTGCAGGTGCCCCAGTTGGAGAACGAGGCCCGCGCGTCGTTGCTCTGCGAGGCGTTGACGGTCAGCGCCGTCGGGACCGAGGCCGGCGAGTAGTTGCAGGCGTTGGCGTTCGAGTTGCCGGAGGCCACGGCGTAGGTGATGCCGTCGGAGATGGAGTTCGCCACGGCGGTGTTCAGGGAGCTGTTGTAGGAGCCGCCGAGGCTCATGTTCGCCACCGCAGCCTGGCCCGCCTGGTGGTTCGAGGTCACCCAGTTGATGCCGGCGATGACCTGCGCCCAGGTGCCGCTGCCCTGGCAGTTCAGCACCCGCACGGCCACCAGCCGGACGTTCTTGGCGACGCCGTAGGTGTTGCCGCCGACGGTGCCCGCGACGTGCGTGCCGTGGCCGTTGCAGTCGGCGGCCGGCAGCGCGTTGTCGATCGCGTCGTAGCCGTCGACGGCCTGGCCGGCGAAATCGACGTGGGTGGTCCGGATGCCGGTGTCGATGATGTACGCGGTGACGCCGGTGCCGCTGCTGTTGTAGGTGTACGTGCGGCTCAGCGGCAGGGCCCGCTGGTCGATGCGGTCCAGGCCCCACGGCGGGTTGGACTGGGTGGCGGTCGTCGTCACGGTATGGTTCTGCTCGACGTAGTCGACGGCGGGATGCGCGGCGAGGCGCTTCGCGGCCCGCTCCGACAGCCGCACCTCGAAGCCGTTGAGGGCGTCGCCGTAGACGTGCCCGACCGTCCCGCCGAAGCGCGCGGCCAGCGAGCCGGCGCTGCTGCGCACCTCGGCCTGCCGGGTGCCGGCGCGACCGCCGACGCTGCTGTCCTTGAGCACCACGATGTAGCTGTCGGCCACGGCCGTCGCGCCGCCGGCGCTGCGGATCTCGCCGGTCCCGGGGGCGGCTGTCGCCGGGGCGCCGATCATGGTGGTGACCATGGCGGCGCTGGCGAAGACGCCGACCGCGCCGGCGAGGGTACGCCGTCGAGTGCGAGGGAGTGTCATCTCCCGGTCCTCCTACTGTCGTCGCCTTCGGGTGGCTCGTGGCGCACCCGGCAGGCGGTGGACGATGAGGAAACCTTAGCCACCACATTCATCTTCGTATATTTCCTTGGTGTTCACGATGTGAGGACGATGTTGAAGAACCGCACGTGAAAGGCTTGCGCGAACAGGCATCCAACTGAGATGCGTCGACATCTACGGTCGCCCGGCCGCCGACCGGGCGACCGTCACGGCGACGGCGGCGACACCCCGCGCCCGGCGGTGGGCGACACTGCGGACCGACCGAAGCCCCGGCCGGGCGGCACCGCCCACATCGCGGACCGGCGGGATGAGTGATCCTCGTCACGGGGAGGGCACGCCCGGCGCGGCGTCCGCACTTGAGCGGCGCGGGGAGCGGAATCCCGCTGCACGGCCCGGATCCGCCTCCCCGACGCCGCCGGGCCGCCGCCGACCCCCGTCGACTCAGGGCAGCCATCTCCTACACAGAGGGTGATGGCCGATTCTTGGCGGCTATGACCCGGACCTCGACCGGATCGCCGGCAACCGTCGCGATTTGGAGCGCTCACTACCCTGTTCCATGATTCCCGTGCCTGGGCACACATCGACAGTGATAAGGGCTTCAGATGACCGACAGTCACCCTCCGTACGGAGGGCAGCCGGATCCGAACGTCACCCCGTGGAGCGGGCCGCCGGCCCCGCAGGGCGGGTACCCCGGATACGGCCAGCCAGGGCAGCAACCGCAGTTCGGGGCCCCGGTCCCGCCGCCGCAGAAGTCGAACAAGGGCCTGATCATCGGCCTGTCCGCCGCCGCCGTGGTGGTCCTGCTCGTGCTCTGCGGCGCCGGCGTCGGGTTCGTCCTCGTCAACGACGACGAAGATCCCACCCCGGTCGCGTCCGCCACCCCGAGCGGGTCCAGCGAGCCCGGCACCGACGCCACCCCCACCCCGGGGCAGTCCGAGTCGCAGGATCCCGGCAACAGCAACAACGCGGTGACCGCCCGCTACTCCAGCGACCTGGGCGACGTCTGCGAGGGCAGCCAGATCCTCAACGCGGCGCCCTACAACGGCGGGTCCGGCGCCAAGGCGTACGTCTTCTCGAACAACCCCGACCGGCTGACGTTCTGGTCGTCGAAGTCGATCGCCTCGAACAAGCCGTACTACGCCAAGAGCGCCGACTTCGAGTCGGTCTCCGTCGTCGGCTGCCTGAAGTTCGTGGAGGGCAGCGAGGGCACGCCCCGCAAGTGCCAGTACAAGGACAGCTCCGACAAGCAGGTCACCATCGACTACGTCTCGTCGCGCTACGAGCTGACCTTCTACGCGGCGAAGACCGGCGAGAAGATCGGCGACGGCGGCACCGTGAGCGCCCCGGCGAACCGGTGCCCGAGCTTCATCTCGTACAACAAGAGCACCATGAAGTCGTACGCGTCGCCGGACTCCGGCACCATCGAGGCGGCCCTGGACAAGTTCCTGTCCTGAGGCGGCCCGGTCGACATCGGGGAGGGACGGTGACCGTCCCTCCCCGATGTGTTTCCCGCGTCCGCCGCACCCGTGGCGGAGCAGGCTGCCTCGCCCTCGACCACGCGACCGTCGTGCGGGTGCGCGGCCCCGACGCCGGCTCCACCTGCCCGCCGACGAACGGGGCCGCCGCCGTCTTCCTATGGCGGCGGCCCCGGCGGGCGTGGGGCGGACCTCAGCGGCGGGCCGACGTCTCCTTCGCCACGGCGTCCACGTCCACCTGGTCGAAGGCGGGAGCGCCGTCGACGGCGTCGGCGGCGACGGCCGCCGAGGTGGCGGCGTCCGGCAGGTCCAGGCTGGTGCGCAGGGTGACCGGCTTGAGCAGGGCCGCCGCGAGGACGCCGACGACGGCGATGGCCGCGGAGATCAGGAAGATGTGTCCGGTGGCGTCGCCGTACGCGGCCCGGACGATCTGCTGGACCACAGCCGGCATGGCATCGATGTTGAGGCTGCCGGTCCCCCCGCCGGAGGTGGGGATGCCCGCGGCGGCGAGGTCGGTGGTGATCTGCTCGGTGACCCGGCGGGCGAGGACCGCGCCGAGCACCGACACCCCGATGGTGCCGCCGAGGGAGCGGAAGAACGCCACGGTGGAGCTGGCCGCGCCGATGTCCTTGAGGGAGACGGTGTTCTGCACGGCGAGGACGAGGTTCTGCATGGTCATGCCGACCCCGACGCCCACGATGAACATGGCCGCGCCGACCAGCACCAGCGACGTCTCGTGGTCGATGGTGCCGAGCAGGGCGAACCCGGCGACGAGCACGACCGCCCCGACGAGGATGTAGGGCTTGACCTTCCCGGTCCGGGTGATCAGGCGACCGGCGACGATCGACGAGCCGAGGACGCCGGCCATCATCGGGATGGTGAGCAGCCCGGCCTCCGTCGGGCTGTAGCCGCGGCCGATCTGGAAGTACTGGCCGAGGAAGACGGCGCCGCCGAACATCGCCATGCCGACCGCCAGGCTGCCGAGGATGGCCAGGGCGGTGGTGCGCTGGCGGACCAGGTCGAGCGGGACCACCGGCTCGTCAGCCCGCACCTCCACCCAGACGGCCAGGGCGAGCAGCAGGACCGAGCCGCCCACCATCGCCGCGCTCTGCCAGGAGACCCAGGCGAACGAGTCGTCGACGAAGGAGATCCAGATGAGCAGCACGCTGACCCCCGCGGCGATCAGGGTGGCGCCCAGGTAGTCGATCTTCACGTTGTCGCGGCGGACCGTGGGCAGGCGCAGGGTGACCTGGAGGAGGATCAGCGCGATGACGGCGACGGGGACCCCGACGAAGAAGCACCAGCGCCAGCCGAGCCAGGACGTGTCGACGATGAGCCCGCCCAGCAGCGGGCCGCCGACCGTCGCCACAGCCATGACGCCACCGAGGTAGCCGTTGTACCGGCCGCGCTCCCGCGGCGGGATCATTGCCGCGATGGCGACCTGGACGAGCGCCTGGAGGCCGCCGACGCCGATGCCCTGGAACGCACGCGCGGCGATGAGCTGGCCGGCGGTCTGGGCGAGGCCGGCGACCACCGAGCCGACCAGGAAGACGACGATGGCGACCTGCACCAGGAGTTTCTTGTTGAACAGGTCGGCGAGCTTGCCCCAGATCGGGGTGGTCGCGGTCGCCGTGAGCAGAGTGGCGGTGACCACCCACGTGTACTGGGTCTGCGACCCGTTCAGCGCGCCGATGATCTTCGGCAGCGCCGTCGAGACGACGGTGCCGCTGAGCATGGCGACGAAGAGCACCAGCAGCAGGCCGCTGAGCGCCTCCAGCGTCTGCCGATGCGTCATCGGCGTGTCGCCGGTCGTCGTGGTGGGTGCGCTCATCGCGCGGCCTCCAGGTTGTCGTGGTGTCCGAGGGCGGTCTCGATGTCGCGGGTGAACCGGCCGAGCGCCCCGCTCAGCGCCGCGATCTCGTCGGGCGTCCAGTCGGCGAGCGCCCGGTCGAGCACCCCGCCGTACCAGCCGAAGATCTCGGCCAGGGCGGCCCGGCCGTCAGGGGTGACGGCCAGGACCCTGGCCCGCATGTCGGTCGGGTCGGCGCCCCGCTCGACCAGGCCGAGCCCGACGAGCGAGGCGATCGCGCGGCTCACGGTCGACGGGTCCAGCCCGGTGCGGGCGGCGAGTTCCCGCGCGTGGCAGCCGGCCGGAAGCCGGTCGATCTGCATGAGCATGCCGACCAGGCCGAGCGGCACGAGCGGCCGCACGTCGGCCCGGCGCCGCCGGATCAGCCGTACGGTCCGGACCAGTTCGTGCAGCCTCGTGCCGAGTTGACGAGCGGTGCCGTCCACGTTCCTCCCACATCGCAGATGGTTGCCGCATACAAGCATCTGCCGATCTTGCCTAATGAGCAAGTTTGCGCAATGAGAAACGAGTCACGTCGGCACTAGGCTGTCGGCATGGACGAGGCCACCGGGCTACGGGAGCGCAAGAAGGCGGCGACCCGCCTCGCCCTGCACGAGGCGGCCCTGCGCCTGGCCTCCGAGCACGGGCTCGACCGCGTCACCGTCGAGGCGATCGCCGACGCCGCGAACGTGTCCCGCCGGACGTTCTCCAACTACTTCTCCAGCAAGGAGGAGGCGATCTTCCACGGCGACGCCGTACGGCTGCGCCGGCTGCTGGAGCTGGTCCGCCAGCAACCGCCCGACGCGCCGCCGTGGCGCGCGCTGAGCCGGGCCGCCGAGCACCTCGCCGAGGAGGCGTACGGCAACACGCCCCCCTCGTGGCTGGTCCGCCGCCGCCAACTGCGGGGACACCCGGGACTCGTCGCCCAGCAGATCGCGGCGTACACCACCATCGAGCGCGAACTCGCCGACGAAGTCCTCCACCGGCTGGCCGGTCCCGACCCGGAGCTGCGGGCCCGGGTCCTGGCGGCGACCTTCCTGGCCACCCTGCGCGTCGCCGTCCAGCACTGGATCGAGCACCCCGACGGACCGCTGCGCGACACCCTCCGGGCCGCGCTCGCGGAGGCGGCGTCCGCACCGGCCGTCGAGGCTGCCGCTCCCCCACACGGCACCACCTGAGCCCGCAGCGGCCGCCCACGCCACGCCCGCCGCCGCGGCGTCCGGCGTCTGGTCCGGCGTCCGGCGTCCGGCGTCCGGCGTATCGAATCACCAGGTCTCGGCCTGACCGCTCCCGCGGTGGTCGCCACCTCCCTCGGCGGGATGTTGGCCACGCTGTGGACCCAGCGCCACCCCGACTGCCGCGGCGCGGTCAGCCTGGACGGGAATCCGACGCTCGGGCGCCCCGAGCAGCTCGCCGGAATGGACCCGGAGCAGGCAGCGACGGAACTCGCCAAGCTGCGGGCCGTGTTCGACGAAATGCGACGATGGCGGCCGAGCCGCTCAGCGCCGAACAGATGGCCGCGGCGCTGGCCGGGCAGCGGGCGATGGCTCGACGGTACGGCGCCGCGGAGGAAGACTGGGTGGCGGCCTTCGAACGCAACCTCGTGCCCGGCGATGACGGCCGGAGCCGGCTGCGCCCCGGCCGGGAACTGACCGGGCAGCTCCGGGAAGCGATGGAGGCGCTCGACCTGACCCCTGCCTACCGGGACACCCGGTGCCCCTCGCTGCTCGTCCTCGCCACCGAGGACCTGCCCGAAACGGAACGTCCTCGGGAACTCGCCACCCTCGTCATCGACTTCCTCGACGCGGCGACCCCCGACTGTGCCGCCGCGGTCGGCAGCGGACGGTGCGCACGCATCCGTGGATCTCGCCGCACCACCGCTGCCCGGTCCCGCCTCGCTCCCGCCGGGCGGTGCCGGCCCGGCGGGAGCCCCGCGTCAGGGCAGGTCGGGCGCGCCCAGGAAGGACCAGGTCTTCCCGTCGGCGGACCACCACGTGCCCGGGGTGTGCGGCCAGCCGCCCTGCGCGTATCCGCCCGGTACCGGTACGGCCGCCGCGCCGGGCGCGGGCTCCATCGGGGACAGGCGCTGCCCCCCGTCGCCGCTGCTGAACATCAGCGGCCTGTCGTCGGCGACGAGACCGGCCTGGATGACCAGCGTTCCGTCGGACCGGACGAAGGCGCGAAGCTGCCGGTCACCGACGGCTGCGCTGCCGGCGGTGCGTTGCCAGGTCCGGCCGCCGTCACCACTGCGATGGACGACCAGTGTGCCGTCGATGCTGCCGACGGCGTAGACGGTGCGGCCGTCCCACGTGGCCACGTCGAGCGCGACGTCGTGGCCGGCGGTGAGCGACCCGGCGAAGACGTGTCGCTGCCAGGTACGGCCTCCGTCGCGGCTCACCGTGATCGCGCTGCCCCGGCCGACGAGCCGGCCGTCGATCGTGTCCACGGCCGTGTAGCCGCTGCCCCAGATGCCCGCCTCGGGCGGCACGTCTTCCGCGAGCGCGGGCAACGCCAGCCCCGTGGTCTGCGCCACCTGCACGACGTCACCCGTGGCCGGGTCCGCCGCCACGATCCGGTCGGCGCGCGGGCCGAGCATGTGGTTGAGCACGCGCCATCCGTCGGGCACCTGGACGGCCGCGTCCGCGGTCACCTCCCGCCACCGTTCCCCGCCGTCGACGCTCGCGAGCCAGCCCTGCCGGTCTCCGGCTCCGACGTCGACCTGGTACGACGCGATCAGCGTGCGCTGCCCGGCCGTGGCGAGGGCGACCAGCGCGTTGCCGGACAGTGGAAGCTCGCGGCTGCGCCAGGTCGCCCCACGGTCGGCGGTGCCCGACACCATCAGCACGCAGTCGTCCTCGCGGCAGTTCTTCCAGCGGAAGTAGAAGTGGTCGAGGTCTCCCGCGACCACCGGGCCCGGACGGGGGGGTCCGGGCCCCGCCGGGGACGGGGCTGGTGGAAGGCGCTGGCGTCGGGATGAAGCCGGGCGTCGGGGTCCCGCCGAGGCCGGGAACGGACACCTGGGGGTCCGCGCGGTGCAGACCGGCGGAGGCGACCCCGGCGACAGCGACCAGCGCGAGCGTGGTCAGCGAGGCCGCGGCCACGCGGGTGTGCCGTCGACGGCGTGCCGCCCGGCGCCGCACCTCGGTGAAGTCCGGTCTGAAGGCCGCCTGGGCGGCCCGGTCGAGCCCGGCAAAGTCCAGGTCAGGCATGGAGAGAACCTCTCTTGTTCACGATCCCTGGTCGAACGGTGGCGATGTCGGCGGTGTCGCCGAGGTCGACGGCGAGGGCACGACGGGCCCGGACGAGGCGGGTCTTGACCGCCTCCACGGAGCAGCCCAGGGCCTCCGCCACGTCGGCCACCGTCATGTCCGCGATGTGGTACAGCACGACGGCCTCACGGGCCGGGCGCGGCAGCCGCTGGAGTGCGGTGACGAGGGCGACGTGGTCGGGCGACATGCCCGCGGTCCCCCGCTGTCCACCGTCGAGCTGGCCGGAGCGCGCCAGCCGGGCGAAGACCATCCGGCGTCGGTGCCGGCTCCGGGCGATGTTGAGGGCCACCGTACGCAGCCACGCCTCCGGATGCTCCACCTGACCGAACCGACCGGCCGGGCCAGCGCCCGTACGAAGGCGTCCTGCACTACGTCCTGAGCCTCCGCGTAGTCACCGGTGATCGCGAACAACTGCGACACCAGGCGCGACGCCGCGGCGGCGTACAACTCCCGGATCTGCTCCTGGATGTCCGACACATCGTCTCCTCCTGCTCAGCCTCTGCATCCCTTGAGACCAACCAGCAGCCGCCCCGGTGACACCTCCGCGCGGCGAATCGCCGCTCGCTCGCGCACCGCAGCGACCGGCGAAGCGCCGCGGGGCAGCGACGGTCACCCGTCCAGGATCTGGGTCACCCGAGAGTCAGGGCAGCGGCGGCCTGCCCGCCGTGCCGGCGGCGGTGCTGATGCTCTCCGGCCGTGTCCGATGGGGCAGGAGGATCGTCGGTGCCGCCGGCCATGCGCGCGGCACCGACGCGGTGGGACGACCCCAGGCGAGACGGCGCCGGATCCGCCACAGGCCGAAGACCGTCAGCAGCGCAGCTATGACCAGGCACATCGTCGACTCCAGCACCTGGAACGGCCAGTAGCGGTGGTCGGGCTGGTAGCTGATCCTAAGGTGCCACCCACGCCGAGGGTGGGCGGGCCGAGGGATGTGCGGCAGGATGCCGCTCCTGGCGCTGCAATGACGTCAGCGCCAATACGCGGGCCGGGGAAACTGTTGCCGCACGGCAGTCGGAGGACAGCGCCAGACCCTGAATACGCTGAAGATTCCCGACGACCGAGAATGGCATGGCGAAGATAATCGGGTCAAGGGTCGGCGGGCTCGATGGCCGACATCCGTCTGATTGCCCCGCCGGCGGGCATCCCCTCGACAACAATCGCCGAACCACCACCTCCGCTACCGCTACACCGCGCATGTCAACCAGACAGGCACATCCGTGATCCCGGCTTCGACCCAGCGGTGATCAATTCCTACGAAGCCGAGGCTCCCGACGGGTCACCTGAGCCGTGGGATTTCCTGCGGGCCCAATTCTCGTTGCCGCGCCTTCGTCACCCGCCCCGCCGAACGCCCACGGGAAACTCGCCCGGCACCACGCAGCAGCGCGAGCCGGCACCACACCGGCCGGGTTCGCCGTCGGTCCGACCGGCCGAGCGAGGAACCCACCGGCACGTCGAGGCCGATCCACAGCCTCCGGAGCAGTGGCAGCCACCAGGAACTACACGGCTCTCGGAACACCGACCAGCCCCGCCGCGCCTCCGCCCTTCTCCGCCCCACGGTCCACGTCGCCAGCGGCCAGATACTCTCCACGATTGCTGAACCAAGCGATAAATCATTGACGTATCCGCTTGCACAACACGATTATCTGACGCAGTCGCGTTGTCGGCGAACCGTCGCCCCGAAAGGACGACAGATGAAGCCAGAGGACTTCCGCGACCTGATGCGTAAGCTCTCCCGGGGTTGCCATTCTCGTCCCGGCGGATCGCGCTGGTCGGCCACGGACAACGACCTGCTAGCCCGTGGAAATGCGCGCCTGCCGCCGCCACTTCTCAGCGGTGTGCGAATGGCCGACACGACGTCCGGCGCCGCGCCGAGTTACGCGAATTCCTCGCTCGACCTGCCGCACGACGGCGGCGCGACGCGCGCGTCCACATTCCGGCAGCACCAGTTCTCGCGCGGTGACTGGTCAGGTGCTCGTCGGCGGGTCGGCTTGACCTGGGGCGTTCGGGTTGGATCATGGTTGGGTGTGCGGAACGCCGTCGATCGTGGA